>DPSB01000384.1 GCA_003537495.1 Cytophagales bacterium
CGATTGGGAATTGAATTCCCAAAAATACAAATTCCTTTTAATATTCTGATTTACTTTAAGTTATAACAGTTAATTTTAGCAGAATTATGGCTCTTTTTGATATTGACACGGTATTTCTAACAGTTTTAGGCTACCCCCTCAGCTACCTCGAATTCTTTGGAACCTTATCGGGAATAATAGCGGTTTGGTATTCGGCACGTGCCAATGTGTGGAGTTGGCCCATTGGGTTGATTAATGAGGTGCTATCATTTTTTCTCTTTTATCAGGTGCAGCTTTACCCTGATATGTTTCTCCAGATATTTTTCTTCATCACCAACATTATTGGCTGGTGGCGATGGAAAAATCCACAGAAGGAAGAAGAAGATTTAAAAGCTGAATTGAAAATAAGTTGGATGAACACCCGGCAGATGGCCCTTATTACCGCTGCTGGTGTAGCGGGTACATTACTACTTGGTTTCTTTGCCAGCAGGTTACATGAGTTTTTTCCTTTGCTATTTACAAAGCCCAGTGCCTCACCATTCATTGATTCGTTCATTACCGTTATGAGTATTGTAGCCACCTATTACATGATTCAAAAGAAAATTGAATGTTGGATAATCTGGATACTGATTGACATAACCGCTACCTACTTGTATTTTGTGCGCGATATAAAGTTTTACAGCTTGCTCTACCTGGTGTTAACCATTTTGGCAACCATGGGTTTGTTTCATTGGATCAAACAATACAATTCGTACAAAACTGCTGCATGATACGCGCCTTGGTTATTGGTAAATTTATGCCCATTCACAACGGGCATGTGGCGCTGATTGAGTTTGCGGCCACACAAGCCGATGAGGTAATTGTCTCCATGAGTTTTACACCGAATGATTCCATTGACCCGGAGTTGCGGTTTAGCTGGATCAAAGAAATTTTCAATAACAGAAAGAATATTATCCCATCTATTATTAAAGATGATTTTGATGATGACTCGCTTCCTTTTGCTGAGCGTACAAAAGCGTGGGCTATTGCCATGCGCAAGGCTTACCCCAAGATTGATGTGGTGGTGAGTTCTGAAAGCTATGGTGTTCCATTTGCGAATAACCTCCAGGCGAAACATGCTTCATTCGACCCCGATCGAACTAAAGTACCGGTTTCAGCTTCTCTTATTCGTGCGCAACCATTTCGGTATTGGGATTTTATTCCAGTAGTGGTGCGACCATACTATGTTAAGAAGATTTGTTTTTATGGATCGGAGAGCACCGGCAAATCCTTCATGGCTCAGAAAATGGCACACGTATATAAAACGGAGTTTGTGCCTGAAGTTGCGCGTGAATTAATTACCAGCAATGAATTTACAGAAGCCGATATTGTTAAAATAGGTTATGCACAGATTGACCGGGATAATGAAAAATTAAAAACGGCTAACAAGATTCTGTTTTGCGATACGGACACCATCACCACACAAGTCTATTCACAGCATTATCTAAAAACTGTTCCAGCCGTTTTGTTTGAATTGGAAAAACAAATTCAATACGATTACTATTTTTTGTTTGACATTGATGTGCCCTGGGTGGCTGACCATCTGCGTGATTTAGGGAGTGAACGCAAAAAAATGTTTCAGGTATTTAAAGAAGCATTAGATGTACGTAATATTCCGTATCAATTGGTTAGTGGAGATTATCAACAACGGGAAGCGTTGATTAAGAAGTGCATTGATAAAATGTTGGGAGTGTAAACAATCTACTGATCATTCCATTTTTTATAAGCTCTGCGAAAAGCACTTGGGTCTGAGTAGCCAAGTAAACTTGAGATTTGAGAGGCATTACTGTTTAGCTTGAATAATTGCGTTGCCAGCTTTTTGTGTACTTCGGCAACCAATGCGCGATACGAAATTCCTTCTGCAGTTAGCTTACGCTGCAAGGTGCGGGTTGTCATATTCAATCGGCCCGCCACAGCTTCAATGGATGGAATGTGGCCCTGAAAGTCGGTACGCACCAGATATTTTATTTGCTCGGTCAGGCTTTGCTGTGTTGTCGCTTTCTTCTCCTTCAAAATTTTTTCGAAGAAGGTAAACAACCATTTATCATGACTTAATATTGGGGTAAGTAGATCTTCTCTTTTAAAGACGAGATGATTACCCATGCCATTAAATTGGACGTCTGCACCAAACACGCGCTGGTATTCGGTCAGGTCGCCTCCTCGTTTGTGTAAAAATGTTGTTTTAATCGGTTTAACTTTTTTTCCGGCAAGCAAACAGAAAACGTGTAGTGTGCCAGCCATCGATTGCTCCATGGAATGGCGAATGCTGATAGAGTTTGTTTTGAGCCAAAGCGCCCGCGGCCTGAAGGATAATGTTACTTCATGTGCGTTTTGCTTTAGTCCGAAGTGGATCATATCAGTTGCCTGATCGATGTAATGTGTCATCGTCTCAAATGCCGATAGTAAATCAGGACTACTCTGCATCAGGTTGCCTACCAGCCCCAGCAGCGACATAGTACTGGTTTCCCCCAAGTGCAAGCCGAGCAAATTATCGTTGGTCTGTTGCACGCAGTATTCCCAGGTAAGGCAAGCTTGTTCAAAGGGTACTTTAAATTCAGAGTCACCCAAATCATGGATTGAAATTCCGATACGGTCGCATAGATCGGAAAGGTTAGCACCACGTTGAACAGAGCCGTAGAGAATTCCCTGTATAATGGGCATGTGAGCAAACATAGTGTGTAGTAAAATGTAGGGTAATACGTTTAAGGGCCCGAATCGTTTGGTTCTACTGCAAATTTCTTTATCAGCGGTTATTAGTTTGGGAGGAAGGCATCTGAATCTTTGAGATTGTTTCAAGCCGAGTTAAGACATAGATTTAATTTATGTACCCGCCCGTTAAAGTCAGATGTCGTGAATTGTCCTGTTTTTGTCGCGAACTATCAAACCCGCTCTATTCCTGAAATCGTGAAAGGGATAAAATAGAATATTATGAAAACCCGATTAACAATGATTATGAGTGGGCTTCTTTTAGTAGCCCTGATGAGCTGTGAAGACCCCGAAGAGATTGTGTCTGATCAGTTGGCTGAAATTCAATTTCAAAATGAAACATTAACTATTTCTGAGAATAGTAATGAAGGTGCTCAGGTAGTACTTACACTCAACCGTACCACAACCGCAGCCGGAACGATCCGCTTAATAATAGAGGCGGACATGCGTAACCGAATTCAAACTGATCCCATGCATGTGGATGGCGTTTTATCCTTACCCGTAGCAAAAGGAGTAAGTGAATTGCAATTCAATGTAAAAGCTGTTAACAATACGGTAATAGAGGGCAACCAAACCCTTGTAATAACGATTGCTGAATCCAGCGGTTTTATTTTAGGTGCGCAGAAAACTTTTGAATTGCTGATTGCAGAAGATGACACACAGGAGCCAGTTCTAAGTACCGCCAGTTTTGAAGCGCAATCAGAAACGGTAAAAGAAAGTGATGCTGAAGCAGTTGAATACAAAATTATTTTATCACCAGCAGTTTCGGTTGATAGTAAGGTGGTAGTGGAAATCAATGCAAGTAAAGCAGGAACATTCGCTACGCAGCCTGCCAGTATAAATAACCGGATAACGCTGGAGGCCCCGGTGGGTTCTACTGAACTTAGCTTTACACTCAACACAATTAATAATGCTGAGATTACAGGCCATACGGAAATTGAATTTACTATCGTAAGTACTGAAGGTTCGGTTATATTAGGATCGGTTGTTGAGCAAAAGTTGATTATAAGCGATGATGAACTATCCGGCAGATTGAAAAGCTATGAAATAAGTGCTGGCGAGAACGCAGAGAAGCGTACCTATGAGTATGATGCCAGCGGAAGAATTGCCAAGGTAATTACAACTCGCAATGCACCCCACAACACCACTACTTTAACCGATACTTATTTTTATGATGATCACAATCGGGTTATCAAGAGAAACCTATGGCTGGGGCGCGATATTGTTTACACTTGGAACAACAATCGCATTGAGCGAGCCGATGTATATCAGGATGATGTATTGATTCAGTATGCAAATTATGGGTATGATGATGCGGGTAATGTAGGTGGTGTTGAACCTTTCTACAAACAAAATGATGGTTCTTTCAAACGAGGACTTTTTTACATCTACCTGTATTTTACGGATGGCAACATTTACAAGGCATTAACCTACCAGGATACTCCCAATAGCGAAGAGCCGATTCTTGTATCTACGAGAACGTATGATCAATACATGGACATAACTGCACCCATCGCTATGTTTGAAATACTCCCTAATGTAAAGGCGCAGCAAACTCTGGCGGGCAGTTATCGTTACGAGCAACACTTGATTGATAGCGACCTGACCTATACCATAACGTACGAATTCAGATCAGATGGCTTGCCGGTAAAACGTACGGCATCGGCACCTGGCGATACACAAGTTGTTTCGTACGACTACTATTAAAAGATAATTTGTAATGAAAGCCCCGGTTTAATATTCAACCGGGGCTTTTTTGTAGCCTATAAA
>DPSB01000388.1 GCA_003537495.1 Cytophagales bacterium
TCGGCTAGCTTGTGCAGACGAGGACGAAAGTCCTGCGGTGCAATTTTGGCAACCCGATGATTTTCCACCAGCTACCTACACGTTTCAGAATAACCCGGTTACGGCACCTGGCTTCGAATTGGGTCGTATGCTTTTCTATGATCCTGTTTTTTCGAGAGATAGTACCGTATCATGTGCCAACTGCCATTTACAAGCCGTTGCTTTTGCAGATCCGGCTCATAAAATAAGTGTGGGGATAAATGATCGGATAGGAACGCGTAACGCTCCACCCATTTTTAACCTGGCGTTCAAGAGTAATTTTTTTTGGGATGGTGGTGTAAACCATATTGATTTCATACCCATCAACGCCATTGTTAATCCCAATGAGTTGGATCAGGATATTGATGTCCTAATCAGTAAACTAAATAAGTACAATCGATACCCTCAAAAATTTAAAGAAGCTTTTAATAAAGCGAATATCGACTCGCAACAAATGTTATTCGCGTTATCGCAATTTATGGTGATGATGGTATCGGCCAACGGCCGGTACGATCAGTATGTAAATGGCAATAAGTCGGTATTAACTGAACAGGAAATTCGTGGTCTTGCATTGGTAGAAAGCAAATGTACTTCGTGCCATACGCCACCGCTGTTTACCAATGATGGCTTTGCCAACAATGGGTTGGATACAGAATTTACTGATCGCGGTCGGGCCATCATTACCGAATCGGAAAATGATGTTGGCAAATTTCGTGTGCCTACGTTGCGTAATGTGGAACTCACGGATCCATACATGCATGATGGGCGGTTCCGAACGCTCGAACAAGTACTCACACACTATCAACAAGGTGTAAAAGATTCGCCTACACTTGATCCGCTACTGAAACAAAATGAAACTCCGGGTATTATTTTAAGTGATACTGAAAAAGCTGACATCATCGCTTTCTTGAAAACCCTTACCGACAGAAGTTTCACACAAGACAAACGCTTTGCCAATCCATTTCTGCCATGAAAAAGCCATTCATTACTTCATTGATTCTATTACTCTTGCTTGCAAGCACTAATACGCATGCCTGCGATGTGTGCGGCTGTTCGCTGGGAGGAAACTATTTTGGTATTCTTCCGCAGTTCAATAAAAATTTTGTGGGCTTGCGCTGGAGCCAGGCGAAGTTTTATGCCCACATGAACCACGACAGTCAATACTTAGGCGAAGAATACTCTAACGATACATACACTAAAGTTGAACTGTGGGGACGCTTTTACATAAACAAACGCGTGCAACTGTTTGCTTTTGTGCCGTACAGCTTCAATAACATGAACGGCACTGAGCAAAAAATAAAAACACATGGCCTGGGCGATGTAACCTTACTTTCAAACATCATGTTGTTGAATACTGGTGAAAGCAAAACCTCAAAATTTAAACATACGCTGATGGCCGGAGGCGGAATTAAATTACCCACCGGTAAAAACAACCTGGAAGATGGAGGCCTGTTGGTTAATCCTAACTTTCAGTTGGGTACCGGCAGTGTGGATTTTTTACTCTCGACCGTTTATACCATCCGTTATCAGAAAGTTGGGTTTAATACCGAAGCCGGTTATAAAATCAACACCCGCAACAACAACGACTATCTATTCGGTAATCAGTTCAATCTCTCGGGTCAGTTTTTTTACTGGCAGAATGTAAAGGCCTTTAGTTTTTTACCCAATGCCGGTCTGCATTACGAAACAGCGCAAAAACACAAAGCCGGAAACATTGAGCAACCCAACACCGGAGGTTCAGCAGTACTGTTTACCACCGGCATTGAAACCTACTTCAAAAATTTTTCGCTTGGGGTAAACTACAAGCATCCGCTCGTACAAAATTATAACAGCGATGCAGTTTCCTCCATTGAAAGTCGCCATCGCTGGATTGTATCGTTAACCTATAATTTTTGATAGATTAGATATTTACTTATTTGTAGTGTAATACCTCTGGATTTACAATAGTAATAGGCTTGCCGGTTTGGAAGTAGGAAATAATATTTTCTGCAGCCAGCCGTGCCATGCCGGTGCGGGCTTCGATGGTGGCTGAGCCGATATGCGGAAGTACTGCTACGTTAGGCATTTCAAGCAGCGGATTGTTAGCTTGCATCGGTTCGGGATTGGTAACATCCAATCCGGCACCCCAGATAGTTCCGTTTTGCAAGGCTTCAATCAAATCGGTTTCGTTGTGAACGCCACCGCGCGCAGTATTGATAAACACAGCTGTGCGTTTCATTTTCGAAAACACGTGTTTGTTGAATAACCCTTTGGTTTCATCCGTTAGTGCACTGTGTACCGAAAGTATATCGCTTTCGCGGAGCAGCGTATCGAAATCAACATAGCGGGCTCCGGTTTCTGTTTCGGCTTCTATGTTTCGGTTGCGATTGTGGTAGATCACATTCATACCGTACGCACCTTTGCAACGATGCGCCATAATACTACCAATTCTTCCCAACCCAAAAATGCCTACCGTTTTTCCGCTCAGCTCAAAGCCCAGATTTTTTAACGGCTCAAACTGTTTCCACTCGCCACGTAAAATCAGTTTGTGATTATAAAACATTTTACGTGAAACGTTGATCATCAAACCAAAGGCTACATCGGCAGTTGCTTCACTCAATACATCGGGTGTATTGCAGACCGGAATTTTATAATCGGTGGCCGCAGCTACATCAATGTTATCAAACCCAACGGCAAATTGCGATACGATTTCCAAATGCTTGCAGGTTTCGAAAAATGAACGATCGAGTTTATTAGAGCCCAGCGAAAGTAATATGTTTGCCTGAAGTGCGTGTTCAATCAGTTCATCTTTTGTCATGGCACGATCGCCTTGCCATACGGTTACATCAAAACCCGCTTGCTTCAGCATGTCTTCGGCAATGCCTGGAATAATACGGGTAACGAGTACTTTCTTTGACATGAAATTATTTCGCTAATGTTGTAATGTTCTCCAGCTTATTCTTTAAACGTGTAATAGCCGCTAAATATTTTTGCTCCCACTTAGTTAAGTTGGCCGTTGACTTATTCGCCACTTCATACTGAAAGCCGGGCAAGATAGCAGAAGCATAACCACTGTATGGATCGGGCGATGCATACAACGATTTATACCAGTTGCCAAACGGCATCCCTTCCTGGTCAATCCATTGACGTTCCAATAACAACAATTCGGCATTGATGGTTTTGAGTTGCGCTGCATTGGCAGACTTTAATGCTGCCTCGCATGCTTCACCAACTTTCTTTAATTCATCGGAAGCTTTCAATAATGTTTCGAACGAAAATTTGGTTGAAGATTTATCGTAAGCCGCAATTGCTTTTTGAATCCCTTCGAAGTGGGTACGTAAATCAGTTCCGTATCGACTTACATTATACGGTATCACATCGGCATTAGCCAAACGCAACGCGGCAATACCAAATACGCGTTCTACCAATGGGCCCATTGAAAACGAGGGATCGGAGAAATTTTCATAGAAATAAAATGTATCGTGGTTGGAGTGATACATGGTCGGGCCACCTGTACCACCACTCCACGATGGAATGCCCACGTGTGTATAGAAGGCAATATGGTCGGAGCCACCACCTAAGTTACCAATAGGAGGGGCCGGACTTTGTTTGCGCCAATGATCGTAAACACTTTTAGCTGAATCGGGGTATGGAATCACTTTGGTGGATTCGATGATCAATCCTTTCAACGAAGGACTGGATGCACCGCCAAAATTTCTTCCACTCACGGCACCATCGGCATTAAAGTAAGCTACACCTTTTGCATTCAACTCATCCCGAAATTGTTCTACCCATTCGGTTGAACCAATTACGCCTTGCTCTTCAGCATCCCAGTGTGCAATTTTTATAGTGCGCTTCGGTTTGTAACCAGCTTGTGCCAGTTTGCCAAGCGATTCACTTAATGACAATAACATGGCGGTGCCACTGTTCGGATCAGTAGCTCCGTGGCCCCACGCATCGTAATGCGAACCGGCAATGATCCATTCGTTGGGCGATTCGGAACCAACTAACGTTCCCACTACATTATATACGCGCTGAATTTTTCTTTCTTGCTGTACACTAACACGCACCTTTAATTCTGAACCACCTTCCAATCGGTATGTGTAGGGTAAACCACCTTGCCAGCCAGCCGGAACAACTTTACCTTTCATGCGAGCAAAAATTTCTTTAGCTGAACCATATGGCAAAGGCAAAACAGGAATGGAATGCATGCCGCTTACTTCTTCTGGTTTTTTGCGAACAATTCTTTTCTTGCCATCCACGGGTAATGCAGGTTCGAATGGTGTGAGCGGATCGCCTGTCCAATCGGCTGTGAGTAATGAGCCGCGTTGAATACTGCTTTCATTAAAGTATGGGCCTTCCGGATAGACCAGGCCTTTGGTGTAACCGCTATCGCCCGGATCGGTAAAGATGATTAAGCCTGCGGCTCCGGCTGCTTGTGCATACTTGGCCTTGTAGCCACGAAAGTTTCCGCCATAGCGGGCAATTACAATTTTACCTTTTACCGAGATGCCCATCGCGGCAAGTTTTTCAAAATCTTCCCTGCGACCGTAGTTGGCATATACCACTTCTGCCGTTACATCACCCGAGCCGGTATAAGCATTAAAGCCAACGGGTAATTGTGGGTTGGCTGAAAATGGATCTTCGTGGTGGATGTACTCTTTGTTGTTAAGTGGAATGCGAACGGGCTCCACCACTTCTGCGTAAGCGGTGCCGGGCATTACCGGTAAATAAATATCGTAAGGAAAAATTTCTACTTGAAAGCCCGCTTTACGCATGACTTCGGCCATGTAATCGCGCACACGTTCGTTGGCTTTGCTGCCGGCAATGTGTGGTTCTTTGGTAAGTTCCTTCAGGTGGTTTTTATAGCGTTCACTTTCCTGT
>DPSB01000104.1:0-1849 GCA_003537495.1 Cytophagales bacterium
CCAATGGCATAAACATTATCTACTAAATAGATTTGTGAATGCGTTTGGTATTTGCATAAGTTTAATAGACTAACCCAGTTCATAACCTTACCACTCAATGAAAGTTACCCTAATTGCCGGTGCCCGGCCCAATTTTATGAAGATTGCACCTATTATCCGGGCCATCGAACGGGCGCAGGTAGATGGGCACGCATTAACCTATCGTTTGGTACATACCGGCCAGCATTATGACGACCGACTGAGTAAAATCTTCTTCGAACAATTACAAATACCGCCTGCGCACGTAAACCTGGGTGCAGGTTCAGGCACACAGGCGGAGCAAACGGCTCGCATCATGATCGAGTTTGAAAAAGATTTACTGGCAAACCCAACCGATCTGGTAATTGTAGTGGGCGATGTGACTTCAACCATGGCCTGTACCATCGTTGCCAAAAAATTAAATACAAAAGTGGCTCATGTTGAAGGAGGTATCCGATCGTTTGATATGAGCATGCCTGAAGAAATCAATCGCCTGGTTACAGATTCATTGGCCGATTACTTTTTCACCACATCGCAAGTTGCGAACGATAATCTTATCAAGTCTGGGATAAAAAGTGAGCAGATATTTTTTGTGGGCAACACGATGATCGATACGTTGCTCACACATCTTCCACGAACAAAAAAGCCAGCGTTGTGGACAGAGTTTGGGTTGCAATCCAAAAACTATTTTGTGCTTACACTCCACCGGCCCAGCAATGTGGACAATCCGGAAAAGTTTGCTAAGTGGATGCAGGTATTGGATGAAACAGGGTTGCCGATTGTGTTTCCGGTTCATCCACGTACCATGAAAAATTTTTCAACGCTTACACGGAAACCCAAAAACATCCGCGCGTGCGATCCACTCAGCTACCTGGAATTTATTTATTTGATCAAAGAATCGAAAGCTGTAATTACCGATTCGGGTGGTGTACAAGAAGAAACAACTGTTTTGGGCGTGCCTTGTCTAACACTACGAAATAATACTGAGCGGCCGGAGACAGTAACAGAAGGGACAAACGAAATGATTGGCGATGATTTTACTGCGTTAACCAAAGCTTTAGATAAAGTAAAGAAAGGTGAATGGAAAGCTGGAAAAATTCCACAGTTATGGGATGGACGAACCGCGGAAAGAATTGTACACGAGTTGTTGAAGCTGGGTGGGCAGTGATTGTAATCGGTATTCGGTAATCAGTTTTTAGTGAGTTAGTGCTTAGCAATCAGCAACAGTGGTGATGATTAGTAACAGGTATTCTGGAATCAGTGTTTAGTCAAGTCAACCAGAAACTAGTACCAACAACCAGTAACCAGAAGCCAACAACTATTTAACCCGCCCCGGATTGGCCTTCAAAAAATCGCCCCAGCCTTTTGCTTTAAGCTTTACATTTCCATTTTGATAATGATGGCACACGGCAACGGCAAGCGCATCGGATGCATCCAATAGCTTTGGCATTTCTTTAATACTAAAAATCTGCATCAGCATTCGCGCCACTTGTTCTTTAGAGGCATTTCCATTCCCGGTAACGGATTGCTTTACTTTTTTAGGCGCATACTCGGTAATGGGAACTTCGCGATACAACGCAGCCGACATAGCTACACCCTGTGCACGACCTAACTTTAGCATTGATTGCACATTCTTACCAAAGAAGGGTGCTTCAAGCGCAACTTCATCGGGTTTAAATTCATCCACCAATCCCAGTACGCGGTCAAAAATCTTTTTCAGTTTAATGGCATGCGCTCCGGTTTTGCCCATTTGTATAACACCAAACTGAAGAAGTGTAACAGAACCGGTGCGAATTAAAATCACGCCATAGCCCATCACGTTCGTGCCGGT
>DPSB01000104.1:2066-7984 GCA_003537495.1 Cytophagales bacterium
TCCCATCACGTTCGTGCCGGGGTCTAATCCCAGAATAATCTTTTCGGTAATTGCTTTTTTATCAACTTTGCTCACGGTTCAAGTAATAGCTTTTAATTAAACTTTTCAGGTTTTTAGAACGAGGTTAACAAAACCTGAAAGGTTTTTATTCGAAAGATTTAAAATACGTTCAAACTTACTGATAAACACGTAATGGTTTTCTGGCTAAGCATCTTTGTACTCTATTTTATTTTTCTGCTGTTTTTAATTAGCGGGCTTCTGCGTTGGCGCAAAAAAAAATCTGTACCACAAATAACATCTTCCATTTCAGTTGTGGTGGCTATGCGCAACGAAGCACTTAATCTACAAACATTAGTTGCTTCTTTGGCTAAACAAAACTATACCGGCCGGTGGGAGTTAATTTTGGTGAATGATCACTCGCAGGATAACACCGTGCAGATCAGCGAGATTTTAAAACATCAATATGCAAATCTTAACCTAACCATTCTAACTTCATCCGGCCACGGAAAAAAGAAAGCACTAACCACAGGAGTTGAACAGGCTACCGGAGAAATCATTCTCACTACCGATGCCGATTGCGAGCTTCCACAGGATTGGATCACGGACATGGTAAGTTCATTCGAATCTAACACCCAACTGGTGGTAGGGGCGGTAAGTTTAAAAACTAATACAACACTGTTAAGTAAATTGCAGACCGTTGAGTTTGCCAGCGTAATGGGTACCGGGCTGGGCATGCTGGGGTGGGGCAAACCGCTTATGTGTAATGGCGCAAGTCTGGCTTATCGAAAGTCGGCCTTCGTGCAAGTAGGTGGTTATACTGGTAACGAACATATTCCTTCTGGCGATGATGAATTTCTGATGCGGAAGATTGCCGATGAGTTTCCCAGTTCAATTCGCGCTGTGAAATTTGGCAACAACATTTGCTTTACAAAACCAGCCGCAACGGTAAGCGAATTTTTTGATCAGCGCATCAGGTGGGCCGGAAAGTGGCAGGCTAATACGTGGCTGGCAAAGTTAATAGCAGTATTTGTTTTTGTATTTCAGGTTATCTGGTTGCCTGTAATGGCCATTGCATTTTTTACACAAAGCCCATTTTTACTTGGCGCAGTTCTGTTTAAAATTCTGCTTGAGTTTATCTTGCTAAAGCTCGTTTCAAAATCAATTCAACAACAGTCACATTTATCGGCATTTTTATTACTGCAGATTTTTTATCCGCCTTACGTAATCGTGGTGGCTTTTGCCTCGCAGTTGATTGGTTGCCGCTGGAAGGGGCGCGAGGTGTTGACTTCACGTTAATTTTTGGTTTACTCTTTCGCAGGTCTGTGTCCGCTCCGATATGGTCAGTGTCCTCACAGACCAAGGATCCAATTAAACTCCTTAAAATTTTTTGCTAATCTCCTTCGCTTGCGCTGATCGGGTAGTCAATTGAAGCGGCTTTTAGTATTTTTACCGTATTGACTTATGAGTGAACTGGAGTTAAAAACATTGCTGGAAAGGAAAGAACTGGAACTCAATGCGTTGCTGGAGATTACGCAATCCATCAACAATAATGTTCCGGAAGATTCGCTCTATAAAATTTTCAACTTTACCCTGCGCTCAAATCTCAACATCAAGAAGTTAGCGTTGTTTGTGTTGGATGAAATCTGGAATTGCAAAGCACACTTTGGTACTCAGGTAAATTTTCAAAAGCATAAGCTGGACGATCGCTTTAAGCTGATCAAGAACATTCATCGCATGGACGAATTTGATGAGGAGTGTTTGTTCCATGAATTTGATTTGGTTATTCCGGTTGCGCATAAAACAGATACGCTTGCACTGGTGTTCGTAGGCGGGCTGCATCCTAATAAGTACGATCGCGAAGAGAGCATTAAGTTTATTCAAGCGCTCAGCAATATTATTATTGTGGCCATCGAAAATAAAAAACTGGCGCGTAAACAATTAGAGCAGGAAGCCTTCCGTAAAGAATTAGAAATTGCCAGCGATGTGCAACAGTTTTTGTTTCCCGAGCGGTTGCCCTACACCGATAGACTAAAACTTGAAGCCAGTTATTTGCCGCACGATCTGGTAGGGGGCGATTATTATGATTATATTCCTATTAATAAAAATCAATTTCTGATTTGCGTGGCCGATGTAAGCGGCAAGGGAATTCCGGCAGCGTTAATGATGTCGAACTTTCAGGCTTCGTTAAGAACATTGCTGCGACAAACACCCAACCTGAAAGAAATTGTGGAGGCGTTGAACTTTCAGGTAATGGAAAATACCAAAGGCGAAAAGTTCATCACTTTTTTTGGAGCCATTTACGACCTCAGCCTTAAAACAATGGTATATGTAAATGCCGGACATAACCCACCTATTTTGTTAGATAAAAATGGCGTGCGGTTATTGGAAGAAGGTAGCACGGTGCTTGGCGCGATGAACCCACTTCCTTTTCTTAATGAAGGTTTTATTACCGATCTGGACGAGTTTACGCTTTTTGCTTACACCGATGGCCTTACCGAAACTGTAAATGAAGCTGGTGCCGAATACGGTGTGCAGGCGTTGGTCGATTACCTGCAAGCAAATTGTAACAAGGAAATCCGAACCATGCATCAGGACATCATTGTAAACCTGGATGGTTTTAAAGGCCGTAATGGGTATCGCGATGACATTACCATACTTTCTTGTCGGGTAGGATAATTTCGAATTCAATATTTCAAAATTTCGAAACCTGATTTGATCTTAAATCTTAAATTTTGAATTTGTTTCAAACACCCTTTTTTCTCCCGTGGCTTTACCCGCAGTTAGTGTGGCGTATGCCCGTGCACGAAAAAAAAGTTTACCTCACGTTTGACGATGGCCCCGTACCCGGCCCAACGGAGTTTGTGTTGGAAACATTAAAACAATACAATGCCATCGCTACTTTTTTTTGCATTGGCGACAATGTTCAAAAACATCCCGAAGTATTCGCTAAAATTTTAGCGGCTGGCCATGCAATAGGCAACCACACCTTTAATCATCTTAAGGGTTGGAGTACTTCACTAACCACTTATTTGGATAATGTTCGACAATGCGAGGAAGTGTTAAATCGCAGAATCCAATTACCCACTGATGACCAATTGCCAATAACACCCAGCGACCAGCAACCAGCAACCAGCAACCATCTTTTCCGTCCACCTTACGGTAGAATAGCCCGCAGCCAGATCAACGCGTTGAAAGAAAAATATAAAATCATTATGTGGGATGTGCTTACGCAGGATTACCGTCAAATCATGACTCCAGACAATTGCATTCGCGGAACAATTCAAGCTACACGCGCAGGTTCGATAGTTGTGTTTCACGATAGTTATAAAGCCGAACGTAATCTGATGTTTGCATTGCCCCGCTACCTGGAATACCTGACTGCCGAAGGCTACACTTTTGGAAAGCTATAGCTAAACCTATATTTGCACATGCATGTTTTTGTGGCAGTATTGAATTGGGGGCTTGGGCACGCCACACGCAGTATTCCTGTGATTAACCAGTTGCTGCAACGCCAGGTGAAAGTTACTATTGGCAGCGATGGAGCTGCTTTGCATTTATTAAAACAAGAATTCCCTGATCAGCAGTTTGTTGAATTGCCCGCGCACGAAGTAATCTATCCCGCACATGGTTCGCTCATGTTGAATTTGATGGTGCAATTACCACAACTCCAAAAAACAATCCGGCAGGAGTACCAACAAGTTCAGGAGTTAATCCGGCAACTTAATATCACTCATATTATTTCTGACAATCGCTACGGATGTTACAGCGAAACAATTCCTTCAGTTATTATCACACACCAGCTTCGGTTGCTGTTCTCCGGAATCTGGAATGTTACGGCCGCTGTAATAAACTCAACCTTACGAAACGCACTGAAGAAATTTAGTACCATCTGGGTTCCGGATTTTCAGGAGTTGGGTATTACAGAACCTTTTACAAAAGATACAAAATTGCCGCACAGGTTTGTCGGTATGCTCAGCAGATTTTCAAAATCTACTACAAAGCCAGACGATAATTTAATTCTTGGATTAGTTTCAGGACCTGAAAATCAACGCACCTTGTTCGAGCAAAATTTGCTCGCGCAACTTATGCGACTAAACCAACCAGCTGTTATTGTACGAGGCCTTACGCAAGCTGCCGATGAAAGGGTTCAGAATGGCGTAGAGCTAATCAATCATTTGCCGGCATCGGAGTTACAAACGTTAATTACCAACGCTTCTGTTATAATCGCGCGAAGTGGATACAGTACTATAATGGATTTGTATTGTTTGGGTAAACGAAACGCAATTCTAGTTCCAACCCCCGGCCAAACCGAGCAGGAATATCTAGGCCGATATTTGAAAGAAAAAAAAATCGCGGTTGTTCAAAATCAGGAACAAATGGATATTGCTAAAGCATTGGAGTTAGTACAAGGTTGTTCAGGGTTTGAATCCCACACAAATAATGATCTCTTGAAAGAGGCTCTAGACGAATTCTTAAATTAGCTGCATGAGTTTTTGGATTGATACGCACGCACACATTTATACGAAAGACTTTGATGCTGACAGGCACGATGTGTTGGCCCACTGTGCAGAACTTGATGTAAATACTATTTACATGCCCAATGTAGATCATGCCTCTATCGATAACATGCTGGAGGTGGAGGCAAAATATCCCAACCAATGTGTGGCCATGATGGGCCTGCACCCATGCTCGGTAAAAAAAGATTTTGAAAAAGAGCTTTATTTAGTGGAGAGCTGGCTTCACAAAAAAAGATTTGCAGCCATTGGCGAGATAGGTACCGATTTATATTGGGATAAAACTTTTTGGGAACAGCAACAGGAAGCTTTTAAAATACAAGTGCGATGGGCAAAGCAATATAAACTTCCTGTAGTAATTCATTGCCGCGAATCAATAGATGAAACCATAGCCTTGATAGAACCTTTTGCGGGCTATGGGTTAACGGGTGTGTTCCATTGTTTTTCGGGTTCGGCAGAACAAGCAAAAAAAATCTGTGATCTTGGTTTTTATCTTGGCTTGGGTGGTGTGGCTACATTTAAGAATGGCGGATTGGATACTGTTATACCAGATCTTGATATAAATCGTTTGGTTCTGGAAACAGATAGTCCGTACCTCGCGCCAGTGCCCCATCGCGGCAAACGCAATACCCCCGAATATATTCCTTTAATTGCAAGCCGGGTGGCAGCATTAAGAAACATCTCAATTGAAGAATTTAGGCAGCATACTTATACTAATTCAAATAAGTTGTTTGAAAGATAAATGGTTAGTTACAATCAGTAATCTCTGGCTTGTACTTTGTAAATCGTACTTCGAAAGTTTTTTAAATGAAATACACACGCATCAGTATTAACACAGCTACACCAGCAGAGGCGCGCTCGCGGGTGATGATTATTTATACCGGTGGTACGTTTGGTATGACCTACGATGAGTCGGGCGTGTTGATTCCGTTCGACTTCTCGTTAATAAAGGAGCAATTACCAGCTTTGCGCAATCTCTTTTTGGAGATCACAGTCATTTCGTTTGCACAACCTGTAGATTCATCAAACATTTCACCTGAGCACTGGAAAGCTATAGCCGAAATCATTTTTGAAAATTATCAGGATCAGGATGGTTTTGTGGTTTTACACGGAACCGATACCATGGCGTTTTCTGCTTCGGCTTTAAGCTTTATGTTACCGGGTTTGGCCAAACCGGTAATTTTTACCGGGGCCCAATTGCCCATTAGCCAGTCTCGTTCGGATGCTCGCGAAAACCTGATTACATCATTAGAAATTGCTTCTGCAAAAATTAACGGTAAACCCGTGTTGCCCGAGGTTTGTATTTATTTTGACTATCAATTGCTGCGGGGTAACCGGGCCAAGAAGGTGGAGAGTATGCACTTTGATGCATTTGAATCGGGTAACTACCCTGTGTTGGCAAAA
>DPSB01000107.1:0-2232 GCA_003537495.1 Cytophagales bacterium
TAAAAGTAAAATCCCTTGCTGATCTTGAAAAATTTTTAGTTACCGAAGGCCTTGAGAATTATGAACGGGCACACGCAAAAGGCAAAGGGGTTATGTTTCTTACATCGCATCTGGGTGCTTTCGATCTACAGGTAACCAAGATGGCATTGCGCGGTCTGAAACCCAACATTATTGGGACAGCTTTGAAAGATGAACGATTAAACGAACTCTTGTTTGAATACCGCAATGCGTTTGGCGCAATTGCCATTGAACGCGGCAAAGAGAGTGTGCGATTATTTAAGATCCTAAAGTCGGGTGGATCGATTGCTATTCTGATCGATCAGGATACGAAAGTGAAAAGTCGCTTTGTTAATTTTTTTGGGATGCCAGCAGCAACGCCCATAGGCGCAACTGTATTGGCATTGCGAACCGGTTGTGCCGTGGTGCCAACATATATTTATTTGGGTGAAGACGGCAAACAACACATGCACATATTGCCAGAAATACCGTTAGTAATTACTGGCGATGAAGAAACTGATTTGGTTGTGAACACACAGAACTTTACCAATGTAACCGAACAAATAGTACGCGAACATCCCGAACAATGGGTGTGGATGCACGAGCGCTGGAAGACAAAGCCTGGGGAGGAGATTAGATGATTTCGAATTAAAAATTTTAAATTGTGAATTCGAAATTATTTCTTGAAAACAAAATAAACAGCCAGGATCAAAAAGATAAATCCGATTAAATGATTCCACCGAAAGGTTTCGGTTTTGAAGAATAACAACGAGAACACCACAAACACGACCAGCGTAATTACTTCCTGCATTACTTTTAGCTCCATTAATGAAAACGGGCCACCATTTTCTTTAAAGCCAATGCGGTTGGCGGGTACTTGTAAGATGTATTCAAACAAGGCAATACCCCAGCTAATCAAAATGATTGCCACCAGGCCCAGGTTCTTGCCCCAACTCATATCCTTAAACTTCAAATGACCATACCACGCAAAGGTCATGAACGTGTTACTGAGTGCTAGTAGGAGGATGGTGTAGAATGCTTTCATATACCAGTTTACAATTGACAACCCCGATAGCCATCGGGACAGTTGAGAACGGAAATCAAGTTGTCAATTGATACTTGTCAATTGTCAATTTATTTAACAAGTTTCTTATACCTGATCCTGTGCGGTTGATCATCGCCCACGCGCTTCTTGCGATTTTCTTCGTACTCACTAAAAGTTCCTTCAAACCAGAACATTTGCGAATCACCTTCAAATGCAAGTATGTGGGTACACACCCGATCGAGGAACCAACGGTCGTGCGAGATAATTACTGCACAACCACCAAAGTTTTCCAGTGCTTCTTCCAGTGCGCGTAGTGTATTTACATCCAGATCGTTGGTAGGTTCATCCAACAACAATAAGTTACCACCTTGCTTTAGTGCAATAGCCAAGTGCGCACGGTTGCGCATCCCACCCGAAAGTTCTTTTACTTTTTTCTGTTGATCGGTTCCGCTGAAATTAAACTTGCTTACATAGGCGCGCGAGTTAATTTCTTTGCCACCCACCATAATCAAATCCTGGCCACCGGTAATAGCCTGAAACACCGTGTCTTCCGGTTTCAAATCATCGTGTTCCTGATCTACGTATGCGGTCTTTACTGTTTCACCCACTTCAAACTTTCCGGCATCGGGTTGTAGTTGTCCGGTAATCATTTTGAACAAGGTAGTTTTACCGGCACCATTCGGCCCGATAATCCCAACAATGCCCGCAGGAGGAAGTGAGAACGTTAAATTCTCGTACAACAATTTATCGCCAAATGCTTTTGAAACGCCATGCGCTTCAATAACCTTATTACCCAAACGCGGACCGGGCGGAATAAACAGTTCAAGTTTTTCTTCTTTATCGCGCGTTTCCTGGCTCATCAATTTATCGTAAGCGCTCAAGCGTGCTTTACCTTTTGCTTGTCGGCCTTTTGGATTCATGCGCACCCACTCCAACTCGCGTTCCAATGCTTTCTGGCGTTTCGATTCTGTTTTTTCTTCTTGTGCTAAACGCTTTTGCTTTTGATCCAGCCAGCTTGAATAATTTCCTTTCCAGGGAATTCCTTCTCCGCGATCAAGTTCCAAAATCCATCCCGCCACATTATCTAAAAAATAACGGTCGTGCGTTACCGCGATGATTGTTCCCTTGTATTGACGCAAGTGTTCCTCCAACCAATGTACCGATTCGGCATCAAGGTGGTTGGTGGGTTC
>DPSB01000107.1:2493-3003 GCA_003537495.1 Cytophagales bacterium
CATCAAGGTGGTTGGTGGGTTCATCCAACAATAACACATCGGGTGTTTGCAATAATAAACGACACAGCGCTACTCTTCTTTTCTCACCACCGGAAAGATGTTCTACTTTGGCATCGGGTGGAGGACAGCGTAAGGCATCCATGGCTCGTTCCAATTTATGATCCAGTTCCCACGCGTTTACTGCATCTAGTTTTTCCTGCACTTCGCCCTGGCGGGTGATGAGCTTGTCCATTTTATCCGGATCTTCCAACACTTCTGGGTCGGCAAACTTTTCGTTGATGGCTTCAAATTCTTTTAAGAGTGCCACCACATCTTTCACACCTTCTTCAACAATTTCTTTTACCGTTTTGGTTTTATCTAATTGTGGTTCTTGCTCCAAATAGCCAACTGAATAACCCAGATCGGAAACTACATCGCCTTGAAATTCTTTATCAATACCGGCAATAATCCGCAAGAGCGATGACTTACCCGAGCCATTTAAACCCAGCACACCAATTTTGGCTCCGTAGA
>DPSB01000492.1 GCA_003537495.1 Cytophagales bacterium
GAAATGAAACGTTGCCGCACAACTGGTTTGTGCTGTGGTGCAGGCGGAGCACAAATGTTTAAAGAACCAGAAAAGGGTAACAAAGACATTAATGTAGAGCGTGCCGAAGAAGCATTAACTACTGGTGCCAAAACTATTGCCGTTGCCTGCCCTTTTTGCATGACCATGATGACCGATGGTGTGAAGAACAAAGAGAAAGAAGCCGAAGTAAAAGTGAAAGACCTGGCCGAACTAATTGCCGAAGCCCAAGGTTTATAAATTTTAGGCGTCTGACGGCTATTTTCCTAAGCCTTGAAGCCGTCTGATGCCTTTATTGATTACAGATTATGTTTTTACCATTTGAAAATTTACCAGCCGAAAGTCGCGTGTGGATTTACACCGGCAGTCGAGCTTTTACAGAAAAAGAAACTGAAACAATTACGGCTTTGTTGCACGCGTTCTGCGAACAGTGGGTAGCACATGGCCATCCGCTGCAGTCTTCCTTCCAGATATTAGAGAACCAGTTTGTAGTGCTGGCTGTAAACGAAGATTTTCATAACCCCAGCGGCTGCTCAATCGATAGTTCAGTGGGTGTTCTGCGCAAAATTCAGGAAACCACCGGCATCGATTTATTGGATCGCAAGCGGGTACCTTTTCTGGTTAACCAGAAAATAGAATTGATAACGTTGGCCCATCTTAAAATTCAATTTCAGCAAGGCATACTTCAAAGTAGTATCTTAACTTTTAATACCCTGGCCACAACCAAACACCAGCTCCAAAACTGGAAATTACCCGCAGAAAGCAGTTGGCTGGCAAAATATTTACCAAAACCAGCGTTAACCCAATAGCACATATTTTTGTATTTTTAGAACCTTGTGCATGCTTATGAGAGTGAAAGTTGTAGCGGTATTTGTAATGGGTTTGTTGTTGGCCGGATGTAGTGCCGAAAAGAAAGCCAGAAAAGCATTTACATTAGGTAAATACGAGAAGGTAATTAACTACTATAAAGATGTTGCCAGAAAGCAACCCAACAACGGAGTGGCCAATTATTATGTGGCCGAATCTTATCGTCAATCCAATCGCATAAAAGAAGCGGAACCGTTTTATGCCAAAGCGGGTGGCAAGGGTGTTAACCCCGATTCAGTAAAATTGTATTACGCAAAATCATTACAGGCTAATTCAAAATATGCCGAAGCCAGCGAGGTGCTGCAATCTTTGGCTGCCAATACAAAAGATGAAAAACTAAAAGACCGTGCCGGTAAAGAATTAGCGGGCATTGATTACCTCGATAAACTCAATCAAAAGAAAAGTTTCTACAAGGTTAAAAACCTGGAATCTATCAATACTCCCTTTACGGAATATGCGCCCGTGTATTCAAACAGTCAGTTGTACTTTACTTCATCGCGCGCTAACGCAAAAATTTATGAAGCAACCGGCACTCCGTTTACAGATTTATATGTAGCCACAACCAATGGTGCTAATGTAGATGTAAATACCATTGCTCCCCTGCCGGATTTTATTAACGCGCCAAACATCAATGAAGGCACCATCACGTTTACACCCGATGGTAAGACTATGATTTTTGGCAAAGGTAATAGCGGCAAACGCAAAGGCACACCCGATGTGGATTTATACTTATCACGCTTTCGCAACGGTACCTGGGAAGAACCCATTCCCTTAAACATTAATCAACCCGATGCATGGGAATCAACACCTGCGTTAGCACCGGATGGCCGCACGCTTTATTTTTCATCCAACCGTAAAGGTGGTTATGGTGGATTGGATTTGTACTCCGCACAAATGGACGGTCGCGGAAGATTTAGTCGTGTGCGTAACCTCGGACCGGAAATTAATACAGCAGGGTCAGAATTATTTCCGCACGTAGCTGATAATGGAAAACTTTACTTCTCATCCGATGGGCACCCAGGCTATGGCATGCTAGACATCTTTGTAGTGAACCGGGCCAATGGAAAAACTGTAATTGAAAATCTTGGGCAACCAGTCAATTCATCTGCCGATGATTTTGGGATTCATTTATTCAAAGCTGATCGTGGCTTCTTTACCTCCAACCGCGAAGGCGGAAAAGGCGATGATGATATTTACACGTTTGTAAATGAAGATCCCAACCTGAAAGTTGTGAACTACTACCTGGCCGGTGTTACGTACATGACACGCAGAGACAGCACCCGCGAAATCCTCCCCAACACCAAAGTAACCTTACTCGATCAGGAAGGCGAAGGCATGCAAGAGTTTGTTACCGGCAACGATGGTAAGTTTTTGTTCCGTGTTTATGAAAATGAAAACTATACCTTGATTGGCGAAACCGATGGCTTTATTACCAAACGCCAGCCGTATACTACCGTTGGTAAATCTGTTCCACTCGAAACCTTAAAAGATTTAGTAACCAATATTACACTGGATACTATTCTGGTTTTAGATCGCAAAGAGAAAGGCCGCACTTTTGTATTGAACAATATTTACTTTGGTTACGATTCGGCTGACATCCGCAGAGAAGCTGCCCGCGAGTTAGACAAACTGGTTACGCTACTAAATGATAATCCCGATCTTAAAATTGAAATGGGTTCGCATACTGACAGTGTAGCATCTGATGCCTACAACATTGAACTATCGCAACGCAGGGCACAAGCTACCGTGAACTACTTAATCCGTAAAGGCATTGATGCCACGCGCCTGGAAGCAAAAGGATATGGTGAATCAAAACCCATTGCCCGCAACTCAAATCCGGATGGAAGTGATAACCCAACTGGTCGCCAGCGAAACCGCAGAACGGAATTTAAGATTCTTGAAATCGGAACCTATATCCGCAAAGACGATGAAGATGAAGAAGATCGCTTCTTTAGAAACAATGAGTTGAAAAAGAATGAGTAAGTAATGCATTACCCATCTTTCTGATGTCCAACAAAAGCATTCAAACAGAAATAGACGCTTCTTATCTCTATCAGAAGTTAGCCGAACACGAAGCCGACCCCGGCATTGCACATGTGTACCGGCAAATGAGCGACATCGAAAAAGGTCACGCTGAAATTTTTTGCAAGAAGGAAAATATCAGTTTAGAATCGGTGTTCAAACCTTCGTGGCGCGCCTGCACACTCAACACTATCGGAAAAATTTTTGGCTACGATTATGTATTGGGTTCATTACTGAATACTGAGCGCAGCATTTCCAACGGCATTATCGCCACCAAGGCAAAACTAAACATGGGCCTTACCGGTGGCGAAACCAATCATGTAAAAGTGATCCGCGCTATTCTCGAAAATCAAACCCAAAGCGCAGGCGAAAATATTTCCAAGTTTGAAAAGCGTCATCGCTCTGTAGGTGGCAATGCCATTCGGGCGGCCGTACTGGGTGGCAACGATGGGTTGGTTTCAAACTTTAGTTTAGTAATGGGTGTAGCCGGTGCTACGGCTGGCGAGCAAGGTGTTCTCCTTACGGGATTGGCAGGTA
>DPSB01000609.1 GCA_003537495.1 Cytophagales bacterium
AAAGTTAGCACGCGCGACTTTCACATGAAGTTTGCTGGCGGCCAGTTCAAACTCTGCTTGCCGGATGTCCGGACGATTACTAAGCAATTGCGATGGAACACCGGCTTGAATAGAGTCAATGCGAATGGTAAGAAATCCAGTTGAGTTACGGTTTATAGTTTGTGAAAAATTTCCCGTCAGGAAGTGAATCCGGTTTTCAATTTCCACGATGCGTTGCTTCACATCAAATTGAAGATTTTTGGTGTTGAGTAACTGCGCTTCAAAACGATTTACACCCAACTGCGTAACCCGGGCCGATTCTTTTTGTTGCGTTACTACTTGCAATGCGCTGGATTGCAACTCAATGTTCCGGTTAATAATTTCCAGCAAGTTGTCCAACGCCATTAATTCGTAATAGGCATCGGCAATTTCAGCTATCAGGTTTGTAACCAGAAAGTTTTTTCCTTCCATGCTCGCCAGGTAATTCATGGTTGCTGCCTTGCGCGAGTTGCGTAATTTCTTCCAGATGTCAACCTCCCAGGTGGCCGTTGCGCCTAACAAATAATCTTGCATCGGTTCCGGAAATCGGGTGCCAGGTTTAACTTCTAATTGTTCCTCAACTGCACCCATGGTGGTAAAGTTACCGGGCTTTTCTACTGCTGCTCCAGCGGCCAGGTTAACAAAGGGTAGGTATTCACCTTTTCGTGCGCGCACTTCGTTTTTACTGATTTCAATTTCCTGTAAGAAAATATTTAGCTCCTGATTGTTTTTAAGAGCAGTGTCAATCAGTGCAACCAGATTCTTGTCATCGAAGTAGGTTTGCCAGTTTAGTTTGGCAATGGTAACGGTGTCCTGTTTTTGGTTGAATTGCGCAGGTGTAAACTTGTTCTCTGTGCGCACAGTGTTTTTTAATGAATTACAACCCCACATCAGCGAAAGCATGAATGCGAGCCCGACTGCCTTAATTATTGAACTATTCTTCATGTTGATTCTTTTTACGTCTGGCTACTTTAAGTAGTAATTGTAGTTTCTGAATTTTTTTAAGCATAGTTGCTTGTGTGTGGTGCTCAATCATCTCTTCGGTAAAGGGTATTAAGTCCTCGTCTTTAATCAGACGTTTACCTTCAGCAAGCTTGGCGAAGATGTAATAAAGTCCGGGCACGATGATAACTCCAAACAAAGTTCCCATCAACATACCACCCAATGCAGAAGCTCCGATGGTTCTGTTCCCCACGGCACCAGCACCGGTTGCTCTTACTAATGGAATCAAACCAGCAATAAACGCAAAGGACGTCATCAGGATAGGGCGGAAGCGAACCTTCGCACCTTCAATAGCGGCCAGTATAATGCTGGTTCCCTGATTTTGTTTTTGTACAGCAAACTCTACAATCAATACAGCATTTTTACCGAGTAAACCAACCAACATAATCAACCCGATTTGCGCATAGATGTCGTTAGCAAGCCCCATTATTTTCAGTAACAGAAACGCGCCAAAAATTCCGGCTGGCAACGATAACAATACAGCAAAGGGAATGATAAAACTTTCGTATTGCGAGGCCAACACGAGGTACACAAAAATCAATACGATAATAAAAATGTACAACGCTTCATTACCCCGATTGGCTTCATCGTAGGATAAACCTTCCCACGCAATGTCGTAACCATTGGGTAATGTTTCTTGCGCTACTTCTTTAATCGCCTCAATAGCATCGCCAGTGGTATAACCGGGTGCAGGCAGCCCGCGTATGGCCGATGATGTATAAAGGTTAAAGCGTGTGATCTCATTCGGGCCTTGTTTTTTTACCAGCGTTACAAACGAGGAGTAAGGTACCATTTCATCACGATCATTTTTTACAAACAGATTCAGCACATCGGAAGGTAGTCTGCGATATTCCGGTGCGGCCTGCGTATATACTTTAAAGAAAGTATTAAAACGTGTAAAGCCTTGTTCGTAGGTGCTACCAATCAAAATATTCAGGTTTTCCATGGCAGCTCCAATAGAAACACCTTTCTGCATGGCTTTTTCATTATCAATTACAATTTCATATTGCGGATAATTGGCGGCATAAAACGTGAATAGACCGGTAAGTTCTTTGCGCTTTCGCAACGCTTCCATAAACTCAGTATTGATCACATCAAACTCATGGTAGTCGATGGTGCTGTTCTTATCCAGCATCCGCAACGAAAAACCATCAGACGATCCGTAACCGGGAACAGCTGGAGGTTCAAAGTATTCTACAACGGCACCCAGGTTTTTGGTTTTTTCTTCCAGCTCTTCAATCACTTCTTTTACCGAATGTTTGCGATGCTCCCAATCTTTTAAGTTGATCAAACATGTACCGGCATTAGAACCACGACCTTCAGTTAAAATTTCATAACCGGCCAAAGATGTTACGGATTCAATGTCTTCAATCTCTTCGGCAATGGCTTGCAGTTGATGCGATACATCATTGGTACGTTCCAGCGTACTGCCGGGAGGTGTTTGAATGATAGCATAGATTTGTCCTTGATCTTCGTTGGGTATAAAACCCGAAGGTAGTTGTTGATTGACGCCCACAATTCCGAAGGCAAAAAGAGCCAGCAATCCAAACGTAACTAACCTGCGGTTAACAATTTTTTGAAGCAGGTTAGTGTACTTACCCGTAACTTTTTCAAACACACGGTTAAACCAATCAATAAAAACCTGCACCGGAGTTCGTTTCTTTCTGCCATGATGATTTTTCAGAATCATCGCACAAAGCACTGGTGTTAAGGTAAGCGCCACAATCCCAGAAAGGATAATTGAACTGGCCATGGTAATAGAAAACTGGCGATAAAAAACTCCAACCGGACCAGTCATGAACGCAATAGGTACAAACACGGCCGTCATAATCAAGGTAATGGCAATTACAGCTCCGCTTATCTCGCCCAATACTTTTTTTACTGCTGCAAACGAAGAAAGATTTTCTTCCTGCATCTTAGCATGCACGGCTTCCACCACCACAATGGCATCATCTACCACAATACCAATGGCAAGTACCAGCGCAAACAGTGTTATCAGGTTAATGGTTAAACCCAGCATTTGCATGAAGATGAACGCACCGATTAACGAAACCGGAACAGCAATGATGGGAATTAAGGTAGAACGCCAATCGCCCAGAAAGATAAACACCACCAGTGCTACGAGTATAAATGCTTCTGCCAAGGTGTGAATTACTTTGTCGATAGAGGCATTTACAAACTTCGATACATCGTAGTTTATTTCGTAATCCATGCCGGGAGGAAAATCTTTTCGCAGCTCTTCCAGTTTCTCTTTTGTTTTGGCGATTACATCGCTGGCGTTTGTACCAAAGTTTTGTTTCAATACAATAGAGGCAGAAGCGTACCCATCTTTATTCGAGTAGATATCAAAAAACTCGCTGCCTAATTCTACTTCGGCAATATCTTTCAGTTTCAGAATCTCACCTTCAGCATTCGCGCGGATAATGATGTTCTCATACTCTTCCGGTTTATTGAAGCGTCCTTTGTAGCTGAGCGTAAACTCAAGAGATTGCGCAGTTTTACCAGACGCCTGGCCTAATCTTCCTGGCCGCCCGATAAGACTTTGATCTTGCATTGCCTCCATCACTTCTTCGGTAGCTACATTATAGGCCCGCATGCGATCGGGCTTTAGCCAGATGCGCATGGCAAAGGTGCGGCTACCCAGAATTTGGGCACGCCCCATTCCTTTAATGCGTTGTAGTTCAGGTATAATGTGTACGTTGGAATAGTTGTATAAAAACTTTTCGTCTGCGTTTTTATCCGTACTGAAAAGATTTACATACATCAGCATACTTGGTTGGATAGGCGTGATGATGATCCCTTCACGCTGTACCAATGGCGGCAGGTTATTCATAATCGCATCCACACGTGTTTTTACATTTACAACTGCTGCGTTTGGATCGGTACCCGGCTCAAAAATTATTTGCACTGTAGCTTCACCGGCACTGGTTGCATCGGAGGTAAGGTAAAGCATACCCTGCACACCATTAATGGCACGTTCGAGAGGAATCAAAGTTGATTCAACTAAAATTTGAGCACTGGCACCGGGGTAGGCGATAAAGATATTGACACGCGGAGGTGCAATATCCGGGAACTGTGATATTGGTCTTGTCTTGATGGCGAGTATGCCCAGAAAAACGATCGCCAGCGAAATAGAAATAGCAAGAACCGGGCGTTGAATGAATTTACTAAACATGTTATAAGTGGTTTAGGGTTATTCAGCCCGCAGGTTCTGCATTTCTTTAAGAATGGTGTAGAATGGTTTTTGTTTGATGTTTATCTTATCTCCATTCTTAACCTTTCTTATTCCTTCTACCAGAATTTTATCGGCAGGATTAATGCCTGCCGATACGATGTACATGTGCGGCATTTCATTTTGAATCTTAATCTCTTTCGCCATCACGGTGTTATCGTCCTTCACCACAAACACAAATTTTTTGTCCAGCACTTCATACGTAGCCGATTGCGGTATCAGCACCGCATTTTTTATTGGTGTGTACATAAAAATGTTACCGGTTTCGCCATGGCGCAGCAGGCGCGTGGGGTTGTTGAAAGTTGCCCGGAAGGCGATGTTACCGGTTTCGTTGTTAAAATCGGCTTCAATAGTTTCAATTATGCCATCCTGTTCAAACAGTTGGTTGTTGGCCATTTGCAGGCGAACGTGTGCAGCCGTTTCGCTACTTCGTAGCGTGGTGTAGTTAATATACTCCGCCTCGGGCACATTAAAGTAAACCCACATCTTGTTGTTGTCGGATAGGGTGGTGAGCAACTCACCTTCATCTAACAAACTACCCATGCGTACATCGTTAAAGCGACCTACTATACCATCGAAGGGCGCGCGGATTTCCGTAAAGCTTAAGTGTGCTTTGGCTAATTGAAAGTCGGCTTGTGCTTTTTCCAATTTTGCTTTTGCCAACGCCAATTCGTTTTTCGAAACGATGTTACTATCGGCAAGCGCTTTGGTGTTCAGGTATTCAATTTCGGCAAAGCTTACTTCGGCATGTGCTTTTTGGGCTTCGGCCTGGTAAACCACAGGCAAAATCTGAAATAGTAATTGACCTTTTTTTACCAGTTTACCTTCATCTACAAATATGTGTTGCAGATAACCTTTCTCCAATGCCCGAAGCTCAATGTGTTGGATAGAGCGAATCTGACACACGTAGCTTTGATGGAGCACGGTATCGGTTTGTATGGCATTAGTAACGGTAAATACGGTTTCTTCGTGCAGGTGCGATTCTTTATGTCCGCAGGCGCTAAAAAGTAAAACCGCCAGGCCGGAGATTATGATTATGTTTTTCATTCCTTAACAGAACTAACTGAATTAAAAATTTTGAAAAAAGATAGCCTGCTGAACCAACAGCAGATGCCAGAGCACGCGAGCGCGGGCTTAACAAAATTTTAAATCAGAAACGACTTCCAGGAATGATGGAGAATGTAAAGTGCATTGGTGCCGGCAATGCGAAGGAGTGCGCGGCCTGAGCAGGCCGATACTTTAACCCAGGTGGAGTTAAATTCATAGAGCAAACCAAAGGCAGCTTCACCGTTATCTTTTTGGGTGGTGTCTTCCTCTTCGGCTCTTATTTCTGTTTCGGCTTGCGGTTCAGCATTTCTATTTTGAGCCGGAACGTAAGGCTTAAGATTATTATGGCTGCCATCGGCTTCAACTTCAACTTTTAATTTGACGAGGCTTTCAGACCCCGATGAGTCTAGAATATTAGCCGATGCCGGAAAACCCCAAAGCAAAGCCACGAGCAACACAAAACCTGTGAATGCTTTTTGGTGAGTCAACTGCTTCAGAAATTTCATGGATTTAACCGGGGGCTGATGCGGACTTGCGGTATGGTATTAATCAAATCTAATGCAAACTTACGATAAGTGCCTGAATTAGTTGCTTTAGCAGAGGTAATTATGTTTTAACCCTCAACTAAACCGGTTGCGGACAACACGGTGGGTAAGCCCAACGGTAGTTAGGTATAAAAATCTCTGACTTTACCCTTTATTATCTTCAAACCACTTTACAATAGCAGGCATGTTTCGTTCAAACCCACCGGGGATGAAAAAATTAAGCACACCCGTTTTTTTGTCGCTTTGGTTTTTAAAATCGTGGATTGTTTTAGCGGGAATTCTAAGAAAGGTTCCCTTGTTAGCCTCAATCCATTTTTCGCCCACCAGAAACGTGGTTGTGCCCTCCAGTACATAAAACACTTCATCATTTTCTTCGTGCGAATGTGCACCCGGCCCGCTCGAATCAGGTTCTAACCACCATTCTGAAACGCTATACTTTTCGTTGGTCTCGTTTTCGTCTGCTTTGAATATGGCAGTCATTGACCCACAATTGTAAACCCTTCCTTTTCCTGATTGCAGGATAAGAGCGTCAGTATGATTGTTCTTATGTTTCATCAGTTGAATTGTGAAATTAGATTAAAGTAAAATTAACAATAACGTCAAGTAAAACATAAAGTCCACTTGACGTTTTTGCCATTCGTTTTATGTATTTTAATTTGGTGAATGAAGTCCAATCTTATTTCCCTCTGTATCTATAAAGATTGCGAAGTAGCCACTTTCATCAGCGTGTTGTGTTTTTGGGACAACAATTTTACCGCCATTAGCCTCTACCTTATCAAGAATTAATTGAAGGTTTTCTCCTCCATTCAAATAAATAGTCACACCATCGGCAGAGGGTTTGTAACCTTCAGCTTTAGTAATGACTGCCGTAACAGCTTGATTTTCGTAAGGGAAAATCCCCATCTGCATTTCGGGCATTTCCATTAATTCAATTTTAATATCTAAAATTGCTTGGTAAAAATTTACCGCTCTTGAAATGTCCGTTGCAGGAATTTCAAACAAGGAAATATAACTATTCATTTTTTTCTCATTTAAATTGGTTAATGTATCATTAGTTGTGGTTTCTGGGTTTTTACTTTTGGAATTAATCTCTTTACAGGAAGCGAGAAAAAATCCAAGTAATGCTATTGCGATGCTAATTCTTTTTAGTGCCATATTTTGTTTTTGGCAAAAAAACTCCGCCTCCTAATGATAGAATAGTAAAAATGCGACAATGAAAGTTTATTTGTAGAAAAGTTTTGAGAGCGTCATTTCTTCATTATGTATAAATTCTTTGGGAGTTACTCCAATCAGTTCCTTGAAATCCTTGATGAAGTGATTTTGATCAAAATATTCATTCTCATACGCAAGTTCCGTTAATGTTTCATTTTTTTGATTGAGTAGCATTTGTAAGGTTGCTTGTAAACGAATGACTTTGCATAGTTGTTTAGGGCTAATTCCAATTTGCTTCTTAAAGTGTCTTTCAAGTTGTCTTCGCTTGGAAAGTTTGTCGTCTAATATGTTTGATATATTCTTGGTGCCATTCGTTTTAAGTATAGCATCTACAGTTGATTTTACTATGTTGCTTATTGTTGAATGCTGATTTAATATTTCTAAAAGAAATGTCTCTATTATTTCAATTCTCTTTGTTGTCTTTGTCGCATTCCTAATTTGTTGTTCTAATGCGGTTGCTTCCGGTTCATCAAAAATCTCGGCAATCGGAATTTCTTTATCAACAATCGTTTCTAAAGGAGTATTAATAAAGTTTGCAAAACCGTGTGGATAAAAACAAATCGCAAAAGTGTCAACATTGCCAATTGGTAAAATATCATAAGGTTTTGTTCTTTGACCCATTACCATTGCATCTGGATTTATGATGTATTCATATTCAGAGGTAAATCTTTTTATTTTGTCCCCGAAATTGAAAGTCATTTCAATGCAACCGTCAGGAATAATTTTTTGCTTTTGATTTGCTGGGTCAAAAGGTACTTTTAGTGTCCAGTAGTACTTTACTATTGTTTCTAAATCCTTGTGTGGTTTAAAAGTCTTATACTCCATTTATTTAATCATAAAATTTAGTGTTTGTATAAAGAATAGTTAATAGGCTATGTCTTTGGTGTTTACAATGCCTGCTTACGTTTCGGGTATTGCCAAAGGCGGGGATTTTTAACACAAAAGTTCAATCGAAGAACTGCACTTGAACCTACCACTAAACTGTCATGCGAATTACTGCACCCGCCATTACGCCAAGCCGCTGCTGGCGGTAGTTGCTCTGTCTCTCAGTTTATTTCTTTTCCCAACTTTTTTGAATTTTTACACCTAACCAAAGACAAGGAATTGTTATTGCAGCTAGTGTGTAACCAAACCACAATTTTGATTTTTGCGCAAAGTCGGGATTGCTGACCGCTAACAATGTGATGGCGGTTCCAATTATGCCAAGAATTAAAGCATGAAGCATTGACTTATTTGGTGCAAAACGTGCAATGATAAAACCCGTAAACACAGTGTAAATAGCTCGGTATGACAACACAAGTAAAATTGCCCACGTTTCAAACAAACCTTTTTCGGGATTAGGCAATACGCCAATTTGTTCCAGTAAAAAATCTGTAAGCACCGACAACAAAGCGTTTACCATAAACGCAAGAAGAATGACACCAATACTTTTTAAAATGTTCATACGATTTACTTTTTAGATTGACGCTTGAACTAGTTTCTCAATGTCAAATTTTCGCATTTGCATAAATGCTTGTGCCGCTTTTCCTGCTTTGTTTGGGTCGCTCATTATTTTGCTCAATATTGTTGGGATAACTTGCCACGATACGCCAAACTTATCTTTGAGCCATCCGCACATACTTTCTTCTCCGCTTTCTGTCAGCTTTTCCCAATAGTAATCTATTTCGTCTTGTGTTTCGCAATGAATGGTAAATGAAACACCTTCGCTAAAAGTAAAGTTGTGCGGTTTACTGTCCATAAACATAAATTTTTGTCCGTTGAGTGCAATTTGTGCGTGTTTTACTTTGCCCTCTTGTTCGGGTGCTTCGTTGTTTCCAAAGTGAAGAATACCGTCTTGTTTCGGATTTTTGAAGATTGCAGAATAATGGTTGATTGCTTCTTCGGCACGTCCGTATTGATTACCTGTGAACAAAAGTGAAGGCGTAATACGTTGTCCGACTTCTTCAATTTTTCCTAATGCAAACTGCCACGAAATACCGTATTTGTCATTAAGCCAACCGTATCTTTCGCTCCATTCGTATTTGTCCAAAGGCATTAAAACCGAACCGTCTTTTGTAAATGCTTCCCAAATACGATTTATTTCATCTTGAGTTTCGCAAATGTAGAATAGCGAAATAGAAGCGTTGGGTTGATACATTGGTCCACCGTCAAGCAATGTAATGTGCTGTCCCGAAACTTCAATCTCCGTTATAACAGGCGACTGTGCTACAATTTTGGCATTGGTAAACTGTGAGCAATAAAACGTTCCTGCTTCTTTTGCCTGATTATCAAACCAGAGGCACGGTGTTATTTGTTCTTTCATTTTTTTTAAATTTTTCTTTGAGCAAGATTATTTTCGGTCAAGAAACAGCATTGTATAAAACCGACAAAATTCATTTTCCCTTATCTAACCCCGATTGCAGGTACTC
>DPSB01000110.1 GCA_003537495.1 Cytophagales bacterium
GCTTATTCGCAGTCATTTAGTATTTAGTAAAAAAGAAAAAGAAGCCAAAACCGATGCCCCGTTGCTGGAACAAAAACAAGTAAGTACACAGCAAGCTATCGAAGAGAGTCGCAAGAACACGATAAGTGCGCTGGAGACAATTCGTTCGGTAACTGAAAAAAGTTTGCAAGCCTTACTCAGTGAAACCACCGATCCGCTGCGCAAAGCGCATACACAGCTTGAAAAACTCCGACAACAAAATGAAAAATCAGACTCGCGTATTATCAAGTATGTGCGCAAGATGGACAAAGGCAATCAGGCAGCCGGTCGACTGTATATTCAGGTGTTTGATCTGATGCAGGATTTGTATCAAAGCACAAGCCTGATAAACGATGTGATTATGAATCACGTGGTAAACCATCATTCGCCACCCAAGAAAAAATACGCTGAACTGACCGCATCCCTGGAGAAAAGGTTAAGCCACTTCATTCAAATCAGTATCGATTCCATTTCGAAACAGCAACAACCTACATTCGATGAAGCCCTGCAGTTGCAACATTTCATCACCAAAAAATTAGACGAGTTGGTTACTGATATTCAAAACGATGATCTCGGAAATCGTATGGGTTTACTGCAAACCCGATTGCTGTTAGAGCTGCGCGATCTTGCTGATGCTGTGTTGTCCTTACAGAAAGTTTATTCAACTTATTCGTAATTGAATACGCGTTACCTGCGTGTAAAGAAATCACTCTTGCCTGGTGCAGGCAAAGGTTTGTTTACTACACGCCCTATAAAAAAAGGCGAATGCATTGTTGAATACAAAGGTCGTATTCGCAAATGGAAAGATGTGAAGCACGAAGATGGCTACAACGGCTACCTGATGTACCTGAGCTCACAAACCGTAATTGATGCCCAACCTGCCATCAACACGAAAGGTCGGTATGCAAATGATGCGCGGGGATTGATTCGTGTAAAAGGGCTACGCAACAATTGCACCTACGTTCAGGTAGGACGAAAATGTTTTATTGAAGCTACCCGAAACATCTTACCGGGCGAAGAAATTCTGGTTCATTATGGCGATGCCTTCTGGCGATTGCAGGCTAAGCTAGCCCGGTTAAAACATCCGTGATTTTCCTTTCAGCCAACATTTAATCCGGCAATAGATACTGTATCCGGAAAAACTACTTCGGTACTGGAATTACCAACTGGCATACCTATCTTTCGTTCTCACACCAAAAACAAAAACCATGAAACGCATCTACGGGCTTCTCATGTTGGTATGTATTGCGTGCCAGCAACCTGTTGAAACAAAAAAAATATTAACAGTTGCCCAACCTGAAACAGCGGGGATGTCAACCGCCCGATTGGCGCGCCTCGACTCAACTTTTACAAAATGGGTAGATGCCGGTTGGATGAATGGAGCCGTTGGTTTCATTGCCCGCGATGGCAAGATTGTATATCACCGGGCAACCGGCTATAACAACCTGGAAACAAAAGAGCCATTTGAGACAACCGACATTTTCAGAATTGCATCGCAAACCAAAGCCATTACCAGTGTAGCCGCAATGATGTTATGGGAAGAAGGAAAATTTTTATTGGACGAACCCGTTTCGAAATACATTCCGGAATTTAAAAACCCAAGGGTGTTGGTAAACTTTAATGAAAAGGATTCGAGCTACTTTACGGAGCCAGCCAAAAGCGAACCAACTATCCGACAATTGTTGACGCATACTTCAGGTGTAGATTATGCGGGTATCGGCAATAAGGAATTTAAAGCCATCTTCGCGAAAGCAGGTGTACCTAGTGGCATTGGCAATCATCAAGGTTTGTTGGCAGACAAAATGAAAATCTTAGCCAAACTTCCTTTGAAGCATCATCCGGGCGAACGCTATACCTATGGATTAAATTCCGATGTACTTGGATACCTGGTTGAAATCTGGTCGGGTATGTCGTTAGATCAGTTTTTCAAAACCAGAATTTTTACACCGCTTGGTATGAATGATACGTACTTCTATCTGCCAACCGAAAAGCATAACCGGTTGGTAACACTATACGAAACGCGCGATGGTAAGCTCGTAAAACCAACAGGTAAAATTTACGATGGCGTTACACCGGAATATCCAACTCTGGCTGGTACCTATTATTCTGGTGGAGCCGGATTGTCTTCCACTGTAGAAGATTATGCAAAGTTTTTGCAATTGTTTCTAAATGGCGGTGTGTATAACGGCAAACGTTTACTCAGTCGCAAAACAGTCGAGTTAATGCTTACCAATCAGGTTCAGCCACCGCTTACCAATCAAGTGGGTTTAGGCTTTGGGTTGGAAACGTCAGTGAATGATCATCAATCTATTGTTTCCATCGGAAGTTTTTCGTGGGGCGGTGCATTCAATACGCACTACTGGGCCGATCCAAAAGAAAAATTAGTAGGGTTGATTTTTACCAACATGTACAGTTCGCCCGTTTGGACTATTGGCGATAAGTTTAAGATAGCTACTTATCAGGCTATTGCCGATTAAAATCTTTAAATAACTGAAACGTTGTTGCAGCTACTCAACATTTTTGTGTAGCTGCGTTGCAACAACTTTAGTTTTTGATGAATTATTTTTGATGTAGTTGCTCCTGCTACTACATTGCCCGCATGGATTCCATAGCCTTAAATTCTGTTGAAGAAAAAAAGTGGTATGATCTCGCGTTGATACTCGGCATCTTCACCATTGTTTATAATCTTACCGAAGGCATAATTGCCACCTGGTTTGGTTTTGAAGATGAAACACTGGCACTCTTTGGTTTTGGTGTAGATAGTTTTATCGAATTGATTTCAGGAATTGGAATTGTATCGATGGTGTTGCGTATTAAAAAAAATCCACATAGCAACCGTAGTGAGTTTGAGCGCACCGCATTAAAAATTACCGGTTACTCATTCTACGCACTGGTTGTTGGCTTGGTCGTTTCATCTGTAATGGTAATCTATCTCGGCAAAAAGCCAGAAACTACCTTTTGGGGAGTGGTGGTTTCCCTTATCTCAATTGTGGTTATGTTGTTTTTGATTTATGGAAAAATCAAAACTGGTAAAAAGTTACAATCGGATGCGATACTGGCCGATGCCAATTGGACAAAAGTTTGTATTT
>DPSB01000458.1 GCA_003537495.1 Cytophagales bacterium
GGAAACGTTTCTTCGCAGTCTCAGCAATTTCAAAAGCTTTCTTTAAATCCCACTTGTGCGCATCAGATTGTAATGGTTTATAAAGTTGACCTTGCTCCACGTAGGTTTGCGCCAATAAATAAGTAGCACGGGTTGAAATTGGATGCGTCTGGTATTGTTGTTCTAATTTTTTCAACGCATTTCGATATAGGTTATCTTTATCGGGCAACACCAGATTGGTGTGCATAAAGACTATGCGCGCCAACTCAAGATCAACCAATGCTTCGGGATCTTTATCGGCAAGGTGAAATTGTGTTAGTTCCTGAAATAACTGTAAGGCAAAATACTTCAGTGAAAAAGTATCTTGTGTGGTGATGTTTAAGCCGGCAAACGTAGTGGCATCTGCTAAATAGTTTTCCTGATCCAATACAAATGCATAAACAGGTTGCGTAATACCGGCCTCGCTACCCGAAGCAAAGGTGAGCGCACGATGTGCCAGAAAATCAAACAGTGTGGGACGGTAACTGCGGCCGCGGGCATCTCCGGTATGCATTACCGGTTCATATAAATCAATGCGGGTGTTTTTACTTTTATCTGATTCCTGTAAAGAAAGTTTGTACTGTTGAAATGTTTCTTCTACAATTTTATTCAAACTCCAGGTTTCAATATCGTCTTGCTTTATTTCGGCAACCTCGCTGCGGTTGTTAAATCGGTAGCGGTTGTTCTGATAATATTGCCAATACATTTCGGCCAGCATGGAGTGCAGCAACGGCTTGGCAGGGAATACAGCCGTGTTGGCTTCGTCTTGTAAACGATTCAGGTTTTTGACAAATGCGTTCTCTTCTTTATAATCAGTAAACTTTAGTTGGTGAATAACAGCTTTTACCAACTGCGGTGCGTTCTGTTCTTTTTTAGCCTCATCATAAATAGTGTTTACCACTTTTAAGGCCGATTCGGGTAATCCTTTGTTCTCAAATTCTGCTACCTGTTGCCAGGCTTTTTCATAATCGTAAGGCATTGTTGGGTTTTTAGGTTCAAAATCAATACTTATTAATAAGGTTGCTAAAATGACCAGTAGTTGCGTTTTCATAAAAGTTTGTGATTACCAAGTGCTTAATTCAATCCGTTTAAAATGGTCACTGCCTTAAGATGCAAAAAAGTTGGCATTCCATAAGTGAGGAGAAGGTTTATCAGGCATTAAAAAAGAATTGCAAGTAAGTGATTCAGTATCAGCTTCAATAAAACGCATCTTCGAAATGCTTGATCTCGGGCTTACCGTATTTCATGCTGATGGCAATTACATCGTATCGTACATTGCCATCATACTTTTTTTCGTAGGTGTATTGCTCAGCACCAAATACAATATTTTTGGCTTTCTGGTAATCTACAAACTCTTCGGGGTAACCAAAAGCATCACTTGAGCGCATCTTCACTTCTACGAACACCAGCCATCCCGCCTTGCGTACAATCAAATCAATTTCCGATCGCTTATAGCGATAATTGCGTTCTAAAATTTCATAACCTGCTTGTTGCAGAAATGCAGCGGCAAGGTCTTCGCCATCTTTTCCTTTTTGTTGTTTATCGTTCATACTCAACCTTATTCACGCGCATCGTTTATCTCAATCCAATACCCATCGGGGTCTTTAAAATAAATTTGCTTCACACCGTCCACTCGTTTGGTAATGGTTCCTTTACTGCCGCTCCAATCTTCAAACTCAATTTTATTTTTCTTCAGTAGTTCTACAAACGCATCAACCGATGGTACGCTAAAGCACAAGTGAATATTTTTGTCGAGCGTGATTTTGGTGCGGGCACCTTCAATCAAATGCAAATGACTTTTCGGGCCTACTTCAAACCACGTGTGCTTACCATCGTGAAACGGCTCTGGTATTGTATCCAGGCCAATTATGTTTTCGTAAAAAGCGCGACTGGTTTTTAAATCCTGCACATAGACTGCAATGTGGTTTAAACGCACCTGGCTGTGAACTGCAATTGCTGCACAACTTATCAAAAAAACTAACAGAAACTTTTTCATTAACGACTTTGGTTTATGTGTATTGGTAAGTATTTCATTTCATCACTTCATGAATCTGCTTACCTTTGACCATAAGTTACGGAAAGAATGAAGAAACTAATAGAGAGTTTTACACTGCAATTGGCCCATGCTCTTAAAATCGGTCAATCGGTAGATTTGGTAAGGCCGGGCAGCGACATCCGCAACATTCTGATAACCGGTATGGGGGCCTCGGGCATTGGGGCCAATCTGGTGGAATCACTCACGTTTGGGCGCGTACCTATTCCTATAACGGTTTGCAAAGGCTATAACATTCCACAGTTTGTTAGTCCGCATACGTTGTTCATTGCTTGCTCGTACAGTGGCGATACAGAAGAAACACTGGCAGCCGTACAAAAAGCCATGTTAAAGCGGGCACACATTATTTGCATTACTTCCGGTGGTAAACTGTTGGAGCTAGCCAAAGAATACAACCTGTATTGGATTCAGATTCCGGGCGAATCAAAAAGTCCGCGTGGTAATCTGGG
>DPSB01000195.1 GCA_003537495.1 Cytophagales bacterium
TAAGAAATTAAGGGAATAAATAAGCCCGGTTTAGGGGTCGTTTACCGGATTTTTGAGAGGAATAACTTAATATGAGCCCACCAGAGTTTTAAGCCCCAATGCTGTAAAATTAAGTTGAACGATAACCATAGAAGTATTGGCCCGGTTGGTATTGAACGTAACAAAGCCATTTGTATCTACTACCACGGAATTGCGCACTACATATTTCACTTCATCGCCCCACAGGTAAAGCACGCGAAACTGAAATCCGGCACTGGCATGATGCTTTGGGCTGGTGTAAAAGCCCAGGCCTAAGCCATAATTAAGGCCGGTATCTTTTACGTTGTTGATTACTTCGCGCTGATCGGTATTAAAAATTATATCGGCCACATTCTTATCGATCTTGGTTTTGGAATTAAAGAGCTTCAGGCCAAGCAACCCATCGGCAAACGGAATAACACGCCCTTTATGATACTTTGGCTTCAATCGCGCCATGGCATTCCAGGTAAAAACATTGTGGGTGGTTTTAAGTGGTGGCGATGTGGAGGTGCCACTCTGTTTTTCATTTCCGTAGGTAAAGAATCCAAAGTCGATGCCTAATAAAACGGGTGAGGGCTTCTTTTCTCCCAGCGGACTTAATACCAAGCCGGTATTTAAACCGAAGCCAAGGTTGCCGAACGAGTTATCAATTACTTCTCTGAATTCTCTGGAGGGTATTGCTGTTTGAACACCACCAAAAAAATGAACGTTGGAAAACCTGACGGAATCCTGACCGTGAGTAGCCGCACTTATCAATAATAGAAATATGGCGGCTGCAAGTTTCATTTATGCCAAGTTGTGATATACATTTTGCACATCATCATCGGCTTCTAAAGCACTTACGCATTCCATCACTTCATCTTGCTCGGCTTCGCTAAGTTCTTTTGTAGTGGTGGGTATGTATTGCAGTTCCGAACTTTTGGGTTCCCAACCTTTCGTTTCCAGAAACTTTTGCATGTGGCCGAATTCGGTAAACTTGGTATAGACCACTATTTCTTCTTCATCGCGCTGAATGTCTTCGGCACCGGCATCAATCAGATCTAATTCAACTTCGTCTAAATTAAGTTTGGTAGGATCGAACTTAAAAACACCACGGTGTTCAAACATAAACATTACCGACCCCGAGTTGCCCATGCTGCCTCCGTTCTTTGAAAAATTCAGACGCACATTGGCTACGGTGCGGGTAGGATTATCGGTAGCACAAGCAACAATTACCGGCACACCATGTGGCGCATATCCTTCGTAAACAATTTCCTGAAAGTCTTTTTCTTCTTTGCTGGACGCACGCTTAATAGCAGCCTCAACACGATCCTTAGGCATATTAACACCCTTAGCGTTTTGAATAGCCATGCGCAGGCGCGGATTGTTATCTGGATTGGGCCCATTTTGCTTTACCGCAATGGCAATATCTTTTCCAATCCGGCTAAATGCCTTAGCCATTTTGTCAAAGCGCGCGAACATTTTGTGTTTTCTCTTCTCGAATATACGACCCATAGTAAATCTAAAATTTGGGAGGGTAAAAATAGACTTTTGAATTCAAGTATTCAAGGGACGGATTGAGCTATCCGGCTAAATCTCCCTTCAAACAGCCACTCCTAACAATTCTGTAACTTCAATTTATATTCTATGTAGCTTAGTTTAAATCTTTTCAGCCATGAGGACTTTTTGCATTGTTTTAATTTCAGTTTTTTCGATAACAGGCTACAGCCAGCAACTCATCAACTCACACCAACGCGAAATTGTTTTCACCTCCGTGAACGTAGTACCGATGGAAACGGAAACCATTCTTGCCGACCAGACTGTGTTGGTGAAGGACGGGAAAATTCAGGCAATAGGGAAAAAGTTAAAGTATAGCAAAGATGCCTTGGTAATTGATGCCAAAGGCAAATACCTGATGCCTGGCCTGGCCGAAATGCACGCGCATGTTCCACCCAACGAAAATCTCGAGTCGCACAAAGAAGTGCTATTCTTATTTGCAGCCAATGGTATTACCACTATTCGTGGGATGCTGGGCCACCCGAGTCATATAACATTGCGATCAAAAATAAATTCAGGCGAAGTGCTGGGGCCACGCTTTTATACAACCGGCCCATCGTTTAATGGATTAAGTGTAAAAACAGCCGAGCGTGGTGCTGAAATGGTGCGCGAACAGAAAGCAGCTGGTTACGATTTTCTGAAACTGCATCCGGGATTAACCAAAGAAACCTTTGCAGCCATCAGTTCAACTGCCAATGAAGTAAAGATTCCATTCGCGGGCCATGTGTCGTTTGGAGTGGGGGTTTGGCGTGCAATTGATGCCGGGTATTCTTCTATCGATCACCTGGATGGTTTTATTGAAGGATTGGTAGAAGATGTGCATAATGGTAAAGTGACAGAGCAGGAGGCGGGGTTGTTTGGTATGTACCTGGCCGATAAAGTAGATGTTAATAGTAAGTTGATTGAGTTGCTCATGTATGGACTGAAAGAGAAGAACATCTGGGTTGTGCCTACGCAATCGCTGGCCGATCGTTGGTTCGATGCCGATTATACCGGTGATGAATTTTTGAAAGACCCTGATAGCAAGTACATGAGCAAACAAACTGTAAAACAGTGGATTGATTCAAAGAATAATCTCATGGCCGATCCGCGGTATAATGCTGCAAAGATTGAAAACTTCATTAAACTCAGGCGCAAACTTATTCTCGAATGTCAGAAAAAAGGCGTGGGTTTATTGTTGGGATGCGATGCACCCCAGATTTTTAATGTGCCGGGCTTCTCTACGCATAACGAACTAAAATATTTGGTTGATTCCGGACTTACACCGTACCAGGCTTTGCGCACAGGAACAGTTAATGTGGCCACTTATTTAAATCTGAAAGATGCCGGTTCAATTAAACCCGGTAATGTGGCCGATTTAATTTTGATTGATGGCAATCCCTTAACCGATGTTACCAACACCAAAAAAGTTTCGGGCGTAATGTTGCGTGGCCAATGGCTCTCAAAAGCTGAGATTGATGCGGGATTGAAGAAGTTGGAAAAATAGTGGCTGGTTGCTAGTTGCTCGTTTCTGGCTAGTAGAGGTTTTTGGACAGATGCGATTATGAATTAAGAAATTCTGTTTATTCGCATTTATGTTGGATAACAAAGTAGCATAAATTAAACTACGCTTCCAGCAACCAGTAACAAGCAACCAGAAACCAGCGAATGCATCTCTTCTCCTTCCACCTTACCTACCTCGAAATTGGAATCATACTAAGTGTAGCCTTGCTCACGGGTATGTCAAAAACAGGTGTGCATGGTGCGGGCATGTTGTCGGTACCGTTATTGGCCGTGGTGTTTGGCGGACAAATTTCAAGCGGTGTTTTATTACCCATGCTCATCATGGCCGATGTATTTGGGGTTTGGTATTACCATCGCCATGCTTCGTGGCAACACTTGAAGATATTATTTCCATGGGCAGCAGTGGGTGTAGTGCTGGGTACAGTGTTGGGGAAATATATTGACGATTCAGTTTTTAAAGTAATAATGGCAAGCACCATTTTGGTGAGTGTGGTAATCATGATCTGGCTGGAACGTTTAAGTCCGGATCGCATTCCCAAACAAAAATCATTTGCCATTGCAACCGGAGTGGCTGGCGGTTTTACTTCAATGGTTGGTAACTTGGCAGGCTCAGTGATGAGTGTGTATTTGCTTTCGGTACGATTACCCAAGAATGCTTTTATCGGAACAACAGCGTGGTTTTTTCTGGTGGTGAATTGGTTTAAAGTTCCCTTTCATGTGTATTCGTGGAAGACTATTAGTTGGAACACGGTGCTGTTGGATCTTCTCACCTTACCTGTAATTCTGTTAGGTGCCTGGCTGGGTATTTTACTCGTACGCCAGTTGAGTGATACACTCTACCGGTGGTTTATCATTGGTATGACGTTGATTGCAGCCATAGCAATGTTAGTTTAGGGTAATGTAATCTTTGCGCCATCGCGCCTTTGCGGTTCAATTTTCAGTATAGGATCATTTCACATTTATGAATATCTTCGAAACTTAAGTTATATAAGATGTCATCTGTTAATATTCTCAACAAGTTTACACGCTTCTCCGAAACATGGACACCCAAAATTATTGGTGAGTTGAACGGACAATATGTAAAACTGGCAAAAGTAAAAGATCAGTTTGTTTGGCATAGTCATGAAAATGAAGATGAGTTGTTCCTGGTTTTTAAAGGCACCTTGTATATGGACTTTCGTGATCGTACCGAAATCATCCGCGAAGGCGAAATGATTATTGTGCCCAAAGGTGTAGAACATAATCCGCGCACCAATGGCGAAGAAGTTTGGTTAATGTTGTTTGAACCAAAAGAAACAGCACACACCGGAAACGTAGAACATGAGCGCACGGTACATAATCAAAAATGGATTTGAGTTTCGGTACACTTTTGCGGATTGCTATTTTATTGCTGCCTTTATTTGGGCAGGCACAGCCGCAGTTAGGCGTGGCAACTTCTATTAATCACGATAGTATTCTAAATAAAGCGGGTTACAAATTTATGGTGGAGGCTGTACCGCAGATTCTTTCACCAGTTTCAGTTTCTGATTCGGCTTTTCAATTCAAACTCAATCAACTTAAAAAACTCGCACTTCCGGTTTACGCGCTCAATATTTTTATTCCGGGCGATTTAAAACTAGTAGGGCCGAATGTAAATGAGCAAGCAATTTTAAGTTACACTCGCAAAGTTTTTGAACGCTGTAAGCCAGCGGGCATAAGACTTATTGTGTGGGGAAGTGGTGGTGCGCGAAGCATTCCGGAAGGATATTCAAAAGAAAAAGCCCGGCAAGAGTTTGTACAAATGGCAAATAAAATAGCAGCACAGGCTGAGCAGTATGGAATTATTCTTGCGCTTGAAAATCTAAATCAACAGGAAACCAATTTCATTAACACGGTAGCGGAGGCGTTGCAGATAGTGAAAGATGTAAATCATACAAACTTTAAGTTATGTGCCGACATCTACCACATGCTAAGGGAGAATGAACCAGCTTCAGTATTGTTAACAACCAAGGGATATCTTATTCATTGCGACATTGCCGAAAAAGGAAACCGCACACCACCCGGCACAGCAGGCGATGATTTTACAACATACTTACAGGCATTGAAACAAATCGGGTATTCGGGTAAGATTGTGTTGGAATGCCGCTGGAATAATCTGGTGGCTGAAGCGCAGCCAGCCCGTCTATATTTACAAAAACAGATTAATAAAGTTTGGAAATGAGTTATCGAAAGTTACTGACGGTTGTAGGTTTTGTGTTGTTCTCGGCTGGTGTTGATGCACAAGA
>DPSB01000268.1 GCA_003537495.1 Cytophagales bacterium
CAAAGCCCACCTCCAAACAGAATAAGAATTCCCCATGATAGTTTTTCAGTGTCTTTCCATACCAATAAAAATTTAAACTGCTTTAAACTGGCGGGAACCAGAAACATAAGTGCGCCACCGGCCATACCAATATTGGTATCATTCAGTAGCTCGCTACCAAGCAAAATATTTAATGGCTGCTGAAAAATCCATAGCAAAGAAGTGGAGGTAAAAATGGTGAGCACTAATTTTTCTTCTTTACGCATAGGACCCCGATCAACAAGTCGGTTTTTGATCAGTGCATCGGCTCCTGAAATTTGTGGCAACTTGTTTGGAAAAATAAACCGGGTCAGCATAAAATACCCTAGTCCCATAATGGTGATACTTAGTGGTAATCCTACCAGCATCCATTTCCCGAAAGAGATTTTTTCGTGAGCAAACTGATCAAGTAAACCCACAAACACCACATTGGGTGGTGTTCCGATAATAGTAGCAACACCACCAATGTTGGCAGCATAAGCAATTACCAGCATAAGCGCAATTCCAAAATTACGTTCACCAATGGTTTGTGTTTCTGCTGTACTTCTGCGTAGCAGGTTAATAACCGATACTGCAATGGGCAACATCATCATGGCTGTGGCTGTATTGCTGATCCACATACTGATAAAGCCGGTGGCAATCGTGAATCCTAAAATAATTCCGTTGCCTGAAGTTCCGGTTATGCGTACAAGATTTAGTGCAATGCGTTCGTGCAGCCGGTGTTTCTCCAGCGCCAAGGCAATCATAAAACCACCCATAAATAAAAAGATAATGGGATTGGCATAAGGTGCAGCGGCCTCGCTCATTTTCATGATGCCCAGAAACGGGAATAGTATAAGTGGTAACAATGCTGTTACCGGAACAGGAGCCGCTTCGGCAATCCACCAGATAATCATCCACACGGCAACAGCCAGCACCTTGCCCGCGGTGGGCGAAATAAAATCGGGGCCAATTAATGTAGTGATTAGTATGAAGGCAAGTGGTCCGGAAATGAAACCGATTTGCTTAACGATGGGATGGTTACTGCTTTCGTCCATGATATGCAAGAAAACAAAAATAGCGGGCTAAACCCGCTATTTGATATTGAAGTTATATAAGTGGATGCGTTATTCGGCAGGAGCTTTCGGATTGGCAGGTTTAACTACAATGGTTCTGCCATCCAATTCCGTTTCGTTAAGCGCTGCGATGGCCTGTTTGGCTTCTTCATCGTTGGGCATTTCTACAAAGCCGAAACCTTTTGAGCGGCCGGTTTCTCGGTCTTTAACAATCTTGGCTGAAGTTACCTCACCAAACTTGGCAAAGGCAGACTGAAGTTCTTCCGAGCGAGTCTTAAAATTTAAACGAGCAACGAAAATGTTCATAATGCAGCAATAGTTAAGTAGTAAAATATTGATTTAAACGAAGAAAACCATTGCAGGCCGCTTCATTCATGACTAAAATAGAAATTAATCTGAAGTTTTCAAACCGATTTTCAAAACCTTCCGGGATCGTGGATCATTGTTCACGATGACAAAGTATTTTGAGATGGCTTCAAGTATAAGTTATCCGATTAATTCCCGCGCATTTTCTATTGCGAGAGCCGATGGCGAAGCACCACCAATCATTTTGGCAATCTCGGTTACGCGCTCCTGCGGAGTAAGATTTTTGATTGCGGTAACCGTGCGGGCTCCTTTTGTTTCTTTATACACAAACAAATGCGAATCTGCTTTAGCCGCGATTTGGGGTAAATGACTGATGGCAATTACCTGGTGGCGTGCCGACATTTCTTTCATGCGATTGCCCATCTGTATAGCGATCTCACCCGAAATACCACTGTCAATTTCATCCAGAATTAATGTGGGCAATGCCGTGCGGCCAGCCATTACATATTTAATGCTAAACATAACCCGCGAAAACTCACCACCCGATGCAACTTGTGCCAAAGGTTTAGGAGCCATGCCTTTGTTGGCACTAAAAAGAATTTCGATGGCATCAATGCCCCGCGCACCAGGTTCAATAACCTGATGATCGATTGATAAAGCAGCATCCGGAATACCAAGTTCTTTTAATAATTTCACTAATTGTTTGGCAAGCGTGGCAAAAGTTTTCTGCCGACTTTGACTTAAGGCAGTTGCATCGTGATTAAGTTGTTTGCCAGTTTTATCTACTCGTGTTGATGCTTCTTTCAGCAATACATCTAGGTTATTGGTTTTGTTGGCTTGCTCTTGTAGTGAATCGCGCAAGCTGATCAGTTCGGCTACTGTTTTGGTTTGATGTTTATGTTGTAACTGATAAATGGTGCTGATGCGATCTTTGGTTTCCTCGGCCCGCTTCGGATCGAATTCAACTTTTTCTTCGGCTTGTTCCAGCTCCGAAGCAACATCATTCAATTCAATGCGGGCACTTTCAATGCGGTGCAATAAATCCTGATAAGTGGTAGAGTAGGATGCAATAGCGTGTAGTTGATTGCGTACAGTTACCAAACTGGTTGTAATTGAAAAATCAGTTTGCGAAAGTTGTTGCAATGCCGCGTTAAGGTTGCTTTTAATTTCTTCGGTATGTTCGGCAATCTTTAATTCATCTTCTAACTTTTCAAGTTCGCCTTCAATCAGATTAGCTTTGGTAAGTTCTTCTAACTGAAACTTAACAAAGTCAGATTCTTTTTTGAGTTGTGTGCTTTCATGCTGCAACTGCAGAAACGCGGTAACAGCTTTCTGATATTCACTCCAGCTATTGCTGTAATTCTTTCGCAAGTCAGCATTACCAGCAAATGAGTCAATCAGGTTTAATTGAAATTGTTTGGAGCCAAGTTCTAACGTTTCGTGTTGCGAGTGGATGTCCATCAACCGCGATCCGATTTTGCGCATCACATCAAGTGTAACAGGCGTGTCGTTTATAAATGCGCGACTCTTTCCTGTTGGTGCAATTTCTCTGCGAAGTACGGCTTGGGTATAGTAGTCCAGATTTTCTTCCGCAAAGATTTTTTCTAATCCGTAATCGGCCACATTAAATACACCTTCGGTTACACACTTTTCGGTTTCATCCCACAAGGCTTTGCTGTCAGCCCGATTGCCGAGCAGTAATCCGATGGCTCCCAATAAAATAGATTTACCAGCTCCGGTTTCGCCCGTAATCACATTCAGCCCACCAGCCGGAGCAAGTTCCAGGTGTTTGATGAGAGCGTAATTTTTTATGGTGAGATGGGTGAGCATGTTGGTGCTAAAATTAAAAACTCAACCCCGACAAATTATATTAGTTGGCGATGATTTTTTGATAAATGTTTCGCTTAGGATCGATAGAAGTGAGAATGTCGTAGGCTTCCCTGCGTACATTCAGGTTTCCTTCCGAAAACACGTTAACTAATTCGTTCGATTTGGCATCGAAAAACGAGATAACCGAAATGGCATTCGGGTAAATGGTCCACACTTTTTTAATGTTCTTCAATACCTCCAGAATTATTTCGCGACTTTGATCCGGATTTTTCTCGAATGTATCTAACGCCAGCCGATGGTAGCGATAGCTATCTTTGCGCAAGTCAACCATTTGTGGGTTGTTCAAATTCTCTACCAATGCAAATCGGTTTCTTGGATTGCCTAATGAAGCCCAGCCCGCCTGGTTAGACGTTTGAGCATTGTTAACTACCTGCAAAGCTTTTTGAACAAAAGGATTGCCACCTAACTCTCCAAACGAATC
>DPSB01000516.1 GCA_003537495.1 Cytophagales bacterium
TCCACCAATATCAGCCAAATTTTGAAAACCCTCCAAAAAAATGTGTAAGCGGTAATGTTTCTGCCAGCGTCCTAATCCAAACCGGCATACTTTGCAGCGGCCAGGTATAACCACTTAATAAAAACGAAGGTGTAGCTACAACCATTAATATCTCGGTTGCCTTTAACTGACTGGGTATTGCCAATGAAACCAGTAAACCAATGAATATACAGGCTAGTGTAAACAGTATTGCCAGCACAACCATTTCAACGGTAAATACAGGCATATCAATCTTAAATATTACATAAAACAAACCTACCACCACCCACATAACGGCACTCAATAAAATAAAGGGTAATGCTTTTAATGCAATATGGTATAACGATGATTGACTTGCTTTAACCAACTTCTCAAAGTGTTTATCTTCTGCATCGCGCGCAAAAGCAAGGGCAACTCCCAATAAAATTACCTGTTGCATAATAGTACCTAAAATGCCGGGTAACATCAGGTTCAGGTAATTTCCTGCCGGATTATAAAACCGGTTATAGTTAACTTTAAAGGGCTCGAAGCGCATGGCAGCCACACTGGCCGGCACACCTGCTTTTTTAAGTGCCTCTATTTCAATGCCCGCACTGAGTGTGCCCATAACGGTTTGTATAGCCCTGCTCGAAAAGTTTGCCGTTACCAGGTTTGCACTGTTTACATCTACCATCAGTTCGGGATAACGTTTTTGCATGATGTCAGCCTCAAAGCCGTTGGGTATGCTTATTACGGCCACGTATTCTTTAGAAGGCATTTCGCGTGCAATGTTACCTGCACTGAACTGCACCCTGGCTACTGTTATGCTTTCATTATCATGCAGTGCTTCTATAATTTTATTACTAAGGGCCGTGTTATCTTCATCAATTACCACTACTTCCATTTTTGTTACCTTCCCTTGTTTGTACACGTTCACAAACATGAGGCCGTATAAAATGGGGCCACCAAAAAAGATAACCACCAGCACACTGTTCGAAAAAATACGCTTGAATTCGGTTTTTAATAACTCAATAAACTGTGCCATATTATATCTATTAAAGGTTGTTCAGCAACACGGTTGAGTTGTTGTAAAGTGCGGCCGCATCCGCAGCTTGCACCGGTATTATTTTAAGTTCGTAAAATGCTTCGCCAATTTCACGATTAGGAGCTGTGCTCGTATTGTCAGCATAGCGCGGCAGTTGTTTTACCATAGCAATTTTTGCTTTGATGCTTTTTGTAGTGCCTGGCACCGTAATGGTAACTTCTTTGCCTAACGGATAGGCGTTGATGCTCCGTTCGCCAACAGTAAAGCGGAAGTAGGCCGCTCCGTTTTGGTAACCGCTAAATACCGGATACCCTGGAGTAGCCAACTCACCTTCTTTTAAGGTTACACTTTCAATCAGCATGTTGGCAGGCGCCACTATAACAGTTTCGCTTGCTGCCTGCAACACTTCGTTGCGCGCACCTAGTGCTCTCTCCACCTGTCCGCGTGCACTGGTTATTACTTCAGGGCGTGCACTTACTACTTCTTTTCGCTTTGCCTGTATTGCATCAACCTGCGCTTTGGCGGCCGTGTATTTGGATTTTACTTCATCAAATTTTTGAGCCGGCACCAACGAATCGTTATACATATTTTCCATGCGTTTGTACGATTGCGTGGCAAACTCAAGCTGTGCATTTGCTGCATCTAACTGACTTTGTATTTGCTGCAACTGATCGCCTGTGGCTCCATGGCGTGCCATTAAAAGTTGACCTTCGGCAGCAACAACGGCTCCGTTTGCCTGTTCAAGTTTAGCCGCCAGTTCAGGCACATGTATTATAGCAAGTGTATCGCCTTTGTTAACCCGTTGCCCTTCTTGTACAAACATCTTTTCGATGCGCCCGGCAATTTTGGTGGTTACACTTATGCTTTCCAACTTTACTTTTCCTTCCGGATCAACGGTTTCTTTATTGTTACAACCTGCAACCAGCAGACTTAACAAAACCAGTATTGAGATTGAATGATATTTCATTTTTATTGTTGTTTCGTAGTAAATTATAATCACAGATTAGCTAACAGATAGCCGTTCAGATCGGCTGCTTTAAGGCCGGCCTTTCTTTGCTCGTACAATGCCTGTTGATATTCAAAGCTTGCCTTTTCAACATCGTTTAGTGCATCCAGCACTTCAGTAAGCGGAGCCAGGCCGTTACGATACTGTTTGTCAACAAAATCGTAAGTGTCTTTTGCCAATTTTGTTTCGGCATCTTTAAGCGCCATCTTTTGCGTAGCCAGCTCAAAATCTTCGCTGTATTTATCCTTACCGAGCTGAATCATATCCATAGCCGCCTTTTTCTGCACCACTAATTGTTCGCGCTGTAGCGATGCTTTGCGTGCATTGTTCCGGGCAGACAGTCCATCAAAAAAATTCCATTGCAGGCGAACACCGGCATACCAAACCGGATCGAGTAAAGACAAATCATTCTCACGCAACTCATACTGACCGAAAGCCGCCAACTTGGGTACATAATCAGACCAAGCCGCTTTTTCAAGGTAGTGCGTGGCTTCAATACCTTCGTTTAGTGCTTTAATTTCCGGACGCTCTTCGGCAGAAGTCTGCCTTAGATAAGGTGCCGGAATTAATTCGGGTTGCAATACGTCCAGTTCTTCATCGGCCACACCGGTTAACTGATGCATTTTATGTTTTAAAACAATCAGGTTGGTTTTGTTCTCCTGCCTTTTTACTTCCAGTTTTTGCTGTGCTAACGCCACACGCTTACGATCTAATGGCGTAGCCAATCCATTATCAATAGCTGCATTTACAAAGCGTGTTTGTTCATTCAATATCTTTTCTGAAGATGAAATGATTGCATCTGCCTGATGTACCAATGCCATTTTATCATAGACATCGGCAATGTCGAGCCAAAGTTTTGTTTTTTGTTTGGCTGTCAGGTGCGTATATACTTGTTGCTGGTGCTGATAAGCCTTTACTCCATTGCTTACTTTAAAACCACTAAACAACAACCACTGTCCGTTAAGATTTCCTTTCAAAATGTTTTTACTTTGAATGGCGTCTACCGATTGTAGCGGTACACCACCAGGCAGCGTGGCATTAAAGCCCATGCCCAACGATTCTTTGATTAACAGAACTTGTGTACCCATTAACAACGATTGCAGGTTTTGTGGAAACACAATGTCATCGTTTAGCCGGGTGTACGTACCGGTAAAGGCTAGCTTGGGCAGATAACTAAACCTGGCCGATTGTATATCGGTAGCCACTTGCTGCTGTTGCAACTGATACAACGCCAGCGTATCGTTCTTGGCTTCGGCCTGCAAGTACAGGCGCTTGGTTTCTTCGTTAAAGAATTGTGCGTGTGCGTGCGTTAAGCCTAGCAGCAAAATCCCTAACAGCGTTAATTTTTTCATGCTTCACATCATTTATTACGATGCAAAGTTGTGCTACAGAAGCACGCGCATTTTGTCCAGAATTCGCACAAGGTTGTCCGAGATTCGGTTCTTTTAAATCGCTAAACCCTTTTCGAAAGCAGGAATTATGGGGATTTTTTGTACAAAAAACGAATAGCGTTACACGCCCATGCCGTTTATTCTTTTATACAAACCAATGGCGTACCTATCCGTTAGCCCCGAAACAAAATCAACGATGTAGCGCGTCATAGTATAGTGATCAGGCGCTTGTTTAACGTTCAGCAAAATATCTTCCGGCAGCAGCAAGGCCAAGTTATCATACTTACGTGATTTTTTGTTTTCCAGCATATGAATGCCGGCATTTAAAAACTCTTCCAGCAAGCCGGGTAATACCTGATGACCGGCTGCCTCTATCTCTACCACCTGCCGTGCACGGTAAATTTTTTCTACAGAGATGGCGATGATGTTTTTTAACGCGTCTTTAGAAGGGCACAAATCGGCCAACGCATAATTAAACTTACCTTCCAGAATTTGTTGTTCACTATCTAAAAACAAACTGGCACATTCGCCCATCAAATCGCCAATGGCAAGGGCGCGCAAAAAACCAATCTTCTCCTGCTTGCTTGCCAACTGGCTTAGCTTACCCAGTTTGGATTTGCTTCTGGTTATAATGTTCTCAAAAAGCAACCGGGCTTCATCAAAACCAATCAATCCCAAACTACAGGCATCTTCCAAATCGATAATACTGTAACAAATATCATCGGCTGCTTCTACCAGATAAGTAAGCGGGTGGCGCTCGTACACACCTTCGGCCACACGGGGTAGCTCAAGCGTGTTGGCTACCTCTGTAAAAATCGCTTTCTCTGACTGAAAGTATCCAAACTTTTTCTGACTACGATTTTTCTTATCGCGATCTGAAAATAATGCCGGACACGGATATTTTGTAAACGCGCCCAGTGTGGCATATGTAAGTTTTAACCCGTATTGATTTTTATTAAGAATCCGAAAGCCTTGCGCATTGCCTTCAAACGTAATGAGATCCGTCCATTCGGCAGCGTTTACATTTTGTTGCAACGATTTTCCTGTTGGATGATGCTTAAAGAAATCGGAGATGGCATCTTCACCGGCATGGCC
>DPSB01000515.1:0-1236 GCA_003537495.1 Cytophagales bacterium
CATTAAAAGTATTTCCACCACGCGAGTTATCAACGGCCGAACCTGTTTTGGTAACCGTTACTGCTTGAAATGAACTTGAGTTGAAAATGATGGATGGAGTAGTAATCGTTAATGCACCACCAAAGTTTGATGCAGGCCCAAGCGTAAGCGTAGCGGTATCATTTCCTCCCAACGAAATATTTTGTGCTGTTGCTCCAGCTTGTGTAAGTCTTGCCAGAGTAAGATTACCACAACCCGAAGCACCAAATCCGGCAACGGAAATGGTACGGGTAGCCGCCAGTGTTGCCGTACCACCACCGGCACCAATTGAAATTAAACCAGTGGCATTATAAGTTACAGTTAAGTTATTATTGATTTGGTTAGCAGCTGAACTATACGCTACTTCAAGCGGTCCGGTGTTTCCACTTACCAACGCTAATGTTCCATTAAAAATATCAGGGTTGGTTCCGCCCAAGCGAAACTGGCTGGTTGAACTATTGGTAAGCGTTACACTTCCTGAAAAAGTGTTACCACCGGTACTGGTGTCGTTATTGTTAGTAGTTTTAGTTACGGTTACCGAACCGTTGAATACTGAACCATTAAAAAAGATTCTTCCGGTAGAACCATTTACGTTTGCCCCAAAAGTTGTTCCGCTAAAAGTGGTAGTACCAGTTGTGTTAAGTGTAACTGCAGCGGCTGCTCCTGTGTTGTTTATAGTTCCGGTAACAAAGCTGTTTGTACCGGTAGTAGTCAGATTAAATCCGTTTAGATTAACTACACCCGTATAACCATTCACCGTAATTCCGGCTACATTTGGTGCAACATCCAATGTACAATTTCCTAAACCGTTGGCATTAAAGGTTACCGCATCCGATGGCCCCGGAACAGATGCCCCACCCGCTCCGCCCGATGTAGTGGACCAGTTGGCGGTGTTGTTCCAGTTAGATGCGCCAGCTGCAACCCAGAAACGTTGGCCGAAGGATATTTGGGAAACTAAAAGTAGGATGAAGAAGATGAAGTAAGAAAGTAAAGGTTTATTCATATAAACAGCATGGGTAATCTTCAAAATTATACTTTTATACGCGTTGGTTGCATACAGTAACATGTACTTTTTTAGGAGCATACTTAACTTTTTTAACGCTTGAAGAAACAAATTCCGTTTGCATTGAGGCTGGTCAGGTGGTTTTTTCCAAAACTGGAATGGCTGTCGGGCGGACTGGCAGTAGAATATTTTGAAAAGATATTTTTCTCGCCTCT
>DPSB01000515.1:1501-4469 GCA_003537495.1 Cytophagales bacterium
TTTTTCTCGCCTCTGCGCTACCAGGCTCCTGAAAAGGAACTGGAGTGCGAACAGCAAGCTACTTTAGAAGAAATTGTTGCGAATGGACTGAAAATTCAAACGTACCGCTGGGGCGATGCAAACAAACCCTATGTTTTAGTAATGCATGGCTGGGCTGGCCGGGCAACTCAATTTCGAAAGTTTATTCCGGAGTTAATTGCGGCCGGCTACCAGGTGGTAGGTTTTGATGGCCCGGCACATGGTAAATCATCCGGCAAGCGAACTACCATTCTGGAATTTGAAACTGCACTTAAAATGGTAGTAGCCAGATGGGGTATTCCTGCCGCAGCCATTGCCCACTCGTTTGGAGGGGGTGCGTTACTCTTTTCGATTATGAATGGTTTGCCGGTTAAAAAGCTGGTTAACATTGCTTCGCCCACTATGGCCGATGAAATTATCAAATCTTATCTGCGGGCAATTAATGGTTCGTGGAAAACAGGGCAACGGTTTAAGAAGTTAATCGAAAAGAAGTATGGTAAACCTTTCGAAGAGTTTACGGCCATGCACTTTATAGAACACATAAAAGGTTTGGATTTGTTGTTGGTGCACGATGGAGAGGATAAAGATGTGCCCATCATTCAGGCTGAAAAGTTGCTTGAAAAATATCCGGCCCGTTTACTTCGCACTTCTGGTCTGGGTCATCATCGTATTCTGAAAGATGAGCACGTAATCACAGCCTGTATCGATTTTATCAGAAATTAACTGATTGGTGTAACTTACCGGCCTGAAACCCGTCTGAAATCCGGAAGTAATAACCGTTCACAAAAACTAATCTGGCTTTTTCAGCGTTTTTTGAAACTAAAACTGAAATATCCAGTAAAAGACTAAGATTGAACAACTAATCAGCTAAACCGAACATCTTTCTGCTTTAACATACCTTCTCATGCCTAATATCATTAAGACTACCCACATTTCCCGCATGTATAAAATGGGAACCAACATTGTAAACGCGTTACAAGACATCTCCATTTCTATTGAGCGTGGTGAGTATGTAGCATTTATGGGGCCATCGGGTTCGGGTAAATCAACTCTAATGAATATTGTGGGCTGCCTTGATACGCCAAGCTCGGGCGAATACTGGCTCAACAACCAGTTGGTGAGTGATATGACCGAGAATGAGTTAGCAGTAGTACGTAATAAAGAAATCGGCTTTGTGTTTCAAACCTTTAACCTTTTGCCTCGGGCATCTGCTTTAGAGAATGTAGCGCTTCCGCTGATCTATGCCGGTTACAGCAAAAGCGAACGCGAAGACATGGCTATGGCTGCATTGGAAAATGTTGATCTGGCAAATCGCCATCATCACAAACCAAACGAACTTTCAGGTGGACAGCGCCAGCGTGTGGCAATTGCGCGGGCATTGGTAAATAATCCTTCTATCATTCTGGCCGATGAACCTACAGGTAACCTCGATTCTAAAACCTCTTACGACATCATGAACCTGTTTCAGGAGTTGCACGATAAAGGTAACACCATCATCATGGTAACACACGAAGATGATATTGCTCATTATGCGCATCGCATTATTCGTTTGAAAGATGGTTTGATTGAATGGGACAAGAAGAACGAGAATGTGAGCCGCGGCCAGGCCGTAACAGCCTGACGGACTTCTCAAACAATTTGATTTTGAATTTTAAATCTTCAATTTTCCCCTATGAAGATTTATACCAAGACAGGCGATACCGGCACTACTTCTTTATTTGGAGGTAAACGCATACTAAAGTCCGATTTGCGGATTGATACCTATGGTACGGTAGATGAACTTAATTCGTGGATTGGCGTGTTGCGCGATCAGTCTGTAAATCAAAACCGGAGTGCAGTGCTAATTGAAATTCAGGATCGCTTATTTACAATCGGTTCTATTCTGGCAACAGAACCCGGTAACACAAAAGTTAAAATCCCGACACTTACCGAAACCGACATTACTTTTCTTGAAAAAGAAATTGATGCGATGGATGCAATACTTCCACCAATGAAATCTTTTGTGCTGCCCGGAGGCCATCAGACAGTTTCATTCGGGCATGTTACCCGCACCGTTTGCCGCAGAGCAGAAAGATTGGTAATTGCACTTAACCAGGTAGATCCAATCAATGAACTTGTAATCAAATATTTAAATCGGCTATCCGATTACCTTTTTGTGCTTTGCCGCGCCATGGCTCACGAATTGAATGCACACGAAACTCCGTGGAAACCGCGCATGTAAATAATTTATTTCGCCAAGACCTTCCAGGTCTCAACAAGCCAGCGTATAGCCTGGAAGGTCTATAAATTAAACCACGTATATAAACTAACTGTATTTTAACCTAACATCCGTTAGTGGTAGGTATTAAAGTGGTATCTTTGCCCCTGTTTAGTTTTCACAAAAAGAAGTAATCATGGTAGAGACAGAAAGCATTTCCATTACCCGAATTAAAAAATCGAGGTTGAGTAAAACCAATCTCAATAATCTTCCTTTCGGGAAAGTTTTTACAGATCATATGTTTATGGCCGATTACCGCGATGGCCAATGGAAAAATCTTCGGATTGTTCCTTATGGAAATATTCAGATTAGTCCGGCTACGCCTGCGCTGCATTATGGTCAATCCATTTTCGAAGGCATGAAAGCATATCGCGCAGCCGATGGTAAAGCGTTGGTGTTTCGTGCTGCTGATAATTGGAAGCGCATGAATGTTTCGGCAGAACGCATGTGTATGCCCGCTGTGCCTGAAGATCTTTTTATGGATGCACTCTCAGCAATTATCGATTTAGATCGTGATTGGATTCCTAATCAGGAGGGAAGTTCACTTTACATTCGGCCATTTATGTTTTCTGCCGATGAGTTTATCGGCATCCGGCCATCATTGGATTTTACATTTATGATTTTGCTTTCTCCGGTTGGACCTTATTACGCTACACCGGTTAAGGTAAAAATAGAAACACATTATACCCGGGC
>DPSB01000619.1 GCA_003537495.1 Cytophagales bacterium
CATCAATATACTGGATATTCGTTATACACGATAGAGGCATAAAACAAAAAATCCCGGCAAGGCCGGGATTTTGATTTCTAAAGAAAGGTGGGATTAGTTGTTACCCATTTTTGCCATTTCCTTTTCGAAAGTTTCTTTGAATTTTTCGTAATCGTAATCAATTTTCAAACGCTCGTCTTTGCTCAGGCGCTCGTTGTATTTGGATACTAATTGATCGGCTGAAAGCTCGATGGCAACATACGTTTTATAAGTACCTGATTCAGTCTTCATCAGTTTTTCGCACAAAGTGGTAATTCCTGATAACGTCTGGTCAACCACTTCACGGTTTAAGCTTTCAAAGCGCTCTTCCACTTCTTCTTTGTTATTGAACTCACGTGAGTTTACATAGTTATCGGTAACCGTTTTAACGGTGGTGTTGATAGCTTGTGCCAGTTCGTTGCGGGCATTTGTTAAGGCTTTCTTCTTGGAAGTTACCTGATCCTGACTTTCGCCAATGGAATTAGCGCGGAAAGCTTTGGAAGTTGTAAAGTAATCGGGACCAGAGCATGGCACGACAACTTCCTTTTCGCCTGATGGCACTTTTTCTTTCCCTTTACAACCGGCAATTATAACAGCTGCTGCCAGTATAACAATCGAAACGTAGTTTAACTTTTTCATATAAGGTTTGAATTTGGTTATGCAATTTACAACAATGCAATTAAGAGGCCACATCTGCCCGTCAATTTGATTTAGTCTTATTCTCTACTCCTAACTGCATCAAAATCAATCATTTTACTGCAAAATTGCGTTTAGCAACTCGGGCAGCTTATCGTTGTTTAATGTTTCCAGCGACTTATTATAAGCTTCCTGACTAGACCTTTCAAAGTCGAGGCTAAAGCCTTTTATGCGATCTAATGTAGTGGCGTATATCTCTTTGTTATCGCGCGCTGTAGATACTTTAATTACAGCCGTTACATAGGTGATAAAAATGCTGCCGGACTGAGCCCCGCGTTCGGAGTTCGCATCAACATCCAACCAAAGTTCGGCCTTGTTTCTATCATCGGTAAACTCAAAACCAGAATTAGCCAGATAATTTTTAATCCGATTGGTGATTTGCTGATTGCTCTTTTGTACGCCCAGACTCTTTTCTACCGAGGTAACATAAACCAAAGGTCGTTGTACTTTCATCAACACCACCGCTTTGGGTACCACCATTTTTTGCGCTACCAGCGAGTAGATTTCATCCTGTGTTTGACCCACAAAATTCATCATATCGATTTTAACACCTACCGTTTGCTCCATATCGCGCGAGCTTATTTTCGTAAGTAGAATTTTTACCTGACCATTCGCATCGGTTTTATAGGTTGGAAAAACATCACCTGCTCCTTTTTCGAAAGCTGCTGCCAGGGGTAAATCGGCAATGGCTTTTCTGGTGGCTTTGTCGGTAGCACGCGCTAACACCGACAGATCATTCTGCGCAAGCCTGCGGTTTAACATCAATTCCTTCGGGTCAACAGTAAGGGAGATTTTATCCAACAGCAATTGCATACCGGCTACAATCTCGTTCGTGAGTAAAATCTCTTTGCCTTGATATTCCAATCGAATGGGCTCGTCCAAATATTTTTCGATGGCGCGAAAACCCTGGTAATAAAATCCGAGTGACACCACCGGCTCTCCATTACGTTCAGCTTCTTTTGCTTTGGTAAAGAAATCTAAACCCAACGTAATCGCATTTCGCTTTTGCTGATCCTTAATCTCTTTGTACCGTTGTTTACTCAACTTGTAGTAAACCCAATAATTCAATTCATCCTCCCAAGCTCCGGCTTGTTCAAATTCCTGAATCTCATCGGCAGCCGTGGTCTGAATGATCTGTTCGTATTTTTCCTGAAACTCCTTGTTGTTATCAATCTGCGTAAGCAACGATGTGGAAGACACGTTTACTTTTATTTGCGACACGAGATCCTCCAAAGCACTTTTCTTAGCCGATTGGATGTAATTATTGTCACCCATTTTTGCGCTATGACCTACACCGGTATAAAAACCAGATAATTCAGGTTTGGCCGAAAGCCAATCGGGTTTGGGGTTTTGCAGGTTCGACTTAAGACTGGTGTTTATGGACGGACTGCAACCTGCCAGTAAAAAAGTGATGAATAGTAGACGTTTCACAAATTATAATGCGCTTTATTTCGTTAGGTCGAATATACCATATCTGTGCCAATTGCCGGTTTTAGGGAGCACATGTGGCTAAATACGGTAGCAAGAAACGCGATTTCTGATAAAAATTTCTAATTTTAATCGATTAAACCTTACGGAGATGAAACGAATTATCTGGGTAGTTTGGATTGGTTTGATAGGTGCCGCTTGCCAGGAAAGCGAAAACACATCAGAATTTACGGGCAATGAAATAACCTATGCGTTGCAGCAGGGTTCGGAGTATGAGGTTTCCGGCACTGTTGTGTTTAAAGAGCGTAGAAATGGAACCACCACAGTTGCTGTTTCCTTAACGGGAACGGAGGGCAATGATAAACTCCCTGTGCATTTACATTTGGGCGATTTGAGTGCAGCCGATGTTGATGTAGCTGCTTTGTTAAGCCCGGTTGATTCTAAAACCGGAAAAAGTGAAACATTGCTTACCAACCTTGCTGATGAAACAGCTGTAACCTATTCAAGCCTGTTACAATTGGAAGCCTGCATTAAAATCCATTTGGCCGATACGGGCCCCGGCCGCGATGTAATTCTGGCTGGAGGAAATATAGGCGAGTCGTTTACAAAATCGATTGCCAGTGGTAGAACAGGAATTGGGGTTTGCAAGAGTGAGTGAATCGAATAAATTCAATTCACTTATTAATTCAATTAATGTTTCTTAACTACCTTAACAACTTCTGTTTGTCCTGATAATGTAGTTACCTGTAGGAAGTAAAGGCCAGCGGGCGCGAAACTTAAATCAATCTGAAGCTCATTTTCTGAATAATAGGAAGCATTAACGGGTATTTCTTTGCCAGACAAATCATGGATGGTAAGATTTGCCCTATTTATATCCTTCAACAAGGTAACTTGAAACTTATCGTAAAAGGCATTGGGAAAAACGGATGTATCAAGGGACTTACGAATTGAATCCTCCCTCGCCCCTATTGGAGGTTGAGTAAAAGAGCATCAACGTTGACGCACCTTTTACTAACCCTCATTGTTTCTTTACTACCTTAATAACTTCAGATTGCCCTGATAGTGTTGTGACCTTTAGGAGGTAAAGGCCAGCGGGCGCGAAACTTAAATCAATCTGAAGCTCATCTTCTGAATAATACGAAGCGTTAACGGGTAACTCTTTGCCAGTTAAATCATGGATAGTAAGGCTTGCCTTATTTATATCTTGTGACAAGGTAACTTGAAACTTATCGTAAAAGGCATTGGGAAAAACGGATTCAACAATCTTAACTCCTTTATGCTCCACACCTGTAACAACTTCAGTTAATTGCATTCTTAAAATGAATGATGGATTTTCCTTACCCGTCTGTTGAAAAAGTCCTAATGCAAATAAGTCTTCGTTAACTTCCGCCACCCGGCCATTAATTGGGGGTTGACTTACTATTAAGTGGTTTATAAATGTAGTCTGTGATGGTATCACAAAATCAGTAACCACCGTACCATTTGTTTCTATTACGTATAAGTTAGTTGAATTTCTTTGTCTGATAAATATGCGAGAGCCAATTTGCTCAACCTGTGCATCTATAAAGTAGACGCCATTAGGGCTTGGAGAATTTTCCTGATTTGTGTTGAACTCTAAGTCAATTCCTCCATTCGCATTTAGCTTTACCAAACGATAAGGAACAACTTGGCCAGCAAAATCAGTAAAGGATCCCCCCACCAGTATCTCATTATTATCAAGAACTTTAATCAGGGAAATACCTGCCCATCCGGGTGGGTTGTTATTTACAGGGCCCGCGCCTACATCAAATTCATTATCAATTGAGCCGTTTGGATTAAGTCGGATTAAATTTTTTACATCCTGAGCATTGAAAACTTTGAAATGAGAACCATATACCACTTTATCGCCCTGCATATCAAAGTCAAATGCAGTACTTGAAATATCATCTATACCACTTCCGATATCAAAGGTTCCATCTTTTTCACCGTTCGCGGTGAGCCTGCGGATAGTGTTGGCATCAGCAACCATAATTTTTCCATCTGGCAGAACAATGAACTTAATTACCTGATACAAATCTTCAAATGGTATAAAATTGAAGTCAGGCTTAATGCTACCCGTTCCACTCAATTTGAAGAAATTTTTGTGAGTACTTACCAGTATGTTGTCTTCATCCAAAATCTCAATCTGTTTAACAGAACCTAAGTCTATGCTTTGTTTAAACGTTTCGTCAAGGGTTCCATTTAAATTAAGCCTGGCAATGCCAAATGTTTCAAATCCGTTTATCCGAATAAAATCTCCAGCCACAATCAGCTTATCTTGGTAATAATCGCCAATGGTGATAGTTCCGAAGCGCGCCACCTCCGGCTTAAAAGCAGTATCAAAAGATGCGTCTGTTGCGAAACGTGACAATCCAAATACATTCCCTGAAATACTTGAGTTATCAAGCAGAATTAAACCATTAGCTACAGCGATGTTTAAAGTGTTGGAACCAAAAACGTTCAATTTTATAGGATCGAAAGAAGTCTCTAACTCACCCGTAGGGAGCATTCTGAAGAATCGATCAGCCGTTTCATTTTGGTAATCCAAAAAAGCTGCCGCGTATAGTATTCCATCTGGCATGGCAACTATTTCGGATACACCACCATTTAAGCTGGGCGGAGCAAAGGAATGATCAACAGAACCATTGCTGTTTAAACGCAACATACCTCTGTACCCCGGTTGACCATTAAATTCATTTATGTAGCATTTACCCAACAATACTTTTCCATCTGCTTGTAAAGTAATTGAACCAATAAAGTCATCGGTTCCATTGGCCGTGTCGAACGAAGTATCAAGTGTACCATTCATGTTAAGCCTGGCCACATCATGTCGCGTTACTCCGTTAACTTCCGAAAATCCACCTGAAACGTAGATCTTCCCATCAAACACTTCAATATCAGTAAGACCGGAATTAAATGTAACTCCAGCATTAAAGTCATTTTCGGGTTGCAAGGTGTTGCTATATCGTTTTAATAGATTTCCCTGGGCCAACAGCACTTTGTCATCAGGTTGAACAGCAATTGTTGCTCCACCAGTAATGTCGTTGAGTTGTTGTAAAACGGTTCCAGTTGAGCTAATAACCATGAGTATGGTTTCGAGGTAAATAGTATAGCGGGCTGATTCATATTTCCGAAAAAGCGCAACAATGTTACCATTGCTCATTAAATCGAGATCAACTACTAAAAAATTGCCATTGAAGTTGAAGTTGAAGTTGAAACTTTCATCCAGCGAACCGTCACCATTTAAGCGAATAAGGTTATGTACCCGTTGATTTTCATAAAATGAAATATCACCGCCCACCAAAATTTTTCCGTCCGGTTGTACCTGAATATCTTCGATTTTAGCTGCTCGAACAGGAAGCGGATCTTGAAAACTAAGGACCAATGACTGGCTTTGGGCAGATGTAAAACCCAACAGAATCAAAATGGTAACGTATCTCATATCATTCAAGATAGAAAAAGGTTATAACAAAAAAAACGGGTCAGGCGACCCGTTTTTACTTAGTCTTATTAGAGTGCCTTCATCAATCCCCACCACCCTTTGTTTCAACTTGGTAAGAACTTAACATCGCTGTAAAGTACTCTCTGTTCATGCGGGCAATATTCGTAATC
>DPSB01000145.1:0-2491 GCA_003537495.1 Cytophagales bacterium
GAAATTTAACCTTACATTGAAGAAATAAGGCCACTTTCTGAATTTGCCCGGCCGGGCCTAATGCTTATTTTTGTAATCAACCCTTATAGTTATGAGACTATTATTATTAGGAATAGCCACCGCTCTGCTGGTTAGCTGCTCATCGGGAAAAAAGCCCGATGATGAGGCCTTTCTGAAAAGCCTTGAAAGTGACTCTACAGCCGTTGTGGGTGTGGACGAAGGCGTGATCAATTCCATTCTGGAGCGGATTCCAAGTCCATTAGAAATTTCTGTATTGCTGAAAGAATCCGGATCAAAGTATTCTCCGGAAATGCTCAATTCGAGCAATAACTTACCCAAATACAACAGCAACTATAAAAAAGCACTGAACCTTGGAATTTATGGCGCTGACCTGGGTTACACCAACGTTTTTGGTCGCAACTCCGATGGCCTCAAATACATCGCATCCATTAAATCATTGGCCGATGAATTGAACATCGGGCAATTTTTTGATGTAGAGACTATTGGTCGGCTTGCCGCCAATAGCAAAAATCTCGATTCGCTTTTGCTGATTACCACCATGAACTTCAATCACATTAACCACTATCTGCAATCGCAAAAGCGCGATAACCTGAGCGTGTTGTTGCTTACCGGAGGATGGCTGGAGGCTATGCAGATTACTTGTCAGACTGCTGCAAAAAATCCGAGCAATGTAGAATTACGGGAAAAAGTAGGTGAACAAAAAGTAGTGCTCGAAGAAATTCTCTTGTTATACTCCTTCTATAAAGATGATGCGAATATGGCTGGGCTGCTGGCCGATCTGGAATCATTGAAAGCTGCTTACGATAAAGTAGAGATTAGTTACACCTACAAAGAGTCTACCATGCAAATTGTAGATGGTGTGGCGGTAATAAAAGACAACAGCACTACTACAATCAACATCACACCTCAAAATGTGGAAGAGATTAAGAACGTAACCAATTCAATTCGCGAAAAAATTACCCGTTAATACCCATACACCCTTACCATGAAAAAGTTAGTATTTGCACTATTTTGTTTGTCTTCACTTGGCATGAGCCCGGTTCCCGATCAGACGTGCGATTCTGAAAGTTTCGCAAACGCCTGTATACCCAAGCTGGCAAATGGTTTTAATTTTTTAAAAAGCTATAAAGTTGATGGCATTGCCAAAGACAAAGTTGAATACAGCTATGTTTTCACCAAAGGCACACAATATTTAATTAACCTTTGCGCCAATGGCACCGCCACCGATGGCATTGTAGTAAGCATCTTTGATAAAGAGCGGAACAAAGTAGCCACCAGTAAAATTAATGGTCAGGTTGTTTCTGCTATTGCCTATCCATGTAACGCTACTGGCATCTACTACATTCAATATACGTTCGATGATCCTTCCAGCCATTGCGGTGGAAGTGCTTTAGGTTTTAAGCGTTAATTCAAAAAAGCATAAAACAGTTCAGAGCGGCTATTGGTAAAACCAATAGCCGCTCTGCTTTAAAACACCAGCATGCAAAAAGAACTTACATTTCAATTTAAGGCCCGCTACTTTACGTTGGGCGAAGTAACAAACAACACCAAACACATTTGGTTTGTGTTACACGGCTATGGCCAACTAGCAGAATATTTCGTTCGTAAGTTTGATGTTGTTCAAAGTTCTGAAACTTTTGTAATCGCGCCCGAGGGCCTTTCCCGATTTTACCTGCAAGATGTTACCACCCGAAACCAAACGGGCGATACTAAAGTGGGCGCCACCTGGATGACAAAAGAAAACCGACTGGCCGATATTGATAACTATCTGCATTACCTTACAGAAATTTACCAGAAAGAAGTTCCGGAAAACTTTGCCGGAAATGTGACACTACTTGGGTTTTCGCAAGGTGCCGCTACTGTATCGCGGTGGGCAGCCGATAACCAGATAAAGTTTGATCGCTTGATTCTCTGGGCCGGAGTTTTTCCTACCGATATGGATTTTGATAAAATGGGAGGTATACTGCAACACAAAGAAGTATTGGAAGTATATGGAATAAATGATCCCTTTCTTACCGATACCCGACTAAAGGAAATGACTCAGCTTAACCAGCGCCTTGGCTTAAACCCTAAACTAATTTCATTTGAAGGGCAACATGAGTTAAATGCGGAGGTGTTGAAAAAGATTTCTGAAGGGGATTATTAACGTTTATCAGATACTTTTTTGTGCCGCTAATAAATTGTCAATCTGAGCCAGATGCCGGACAATATGATTAATGTAAAACTGAAACGTATCGCCCAATTTTAATCTGATTAAATTAGAGATAGATATTCTGATTCTGATTTTATTCAAATCTACCTCTTGAGATGCATTGAAAAGAGTTAAAAGTTTTTCCTGTTGAGTGATAAACCTTTCAATGGTTGTTTTATTGAGTTCTCTGTTAATTGGATTTTTGTTCTTAAAAGTTTTCATTTTGTTTAATGGCTCTTTCGGTAACATACTTTTAGCAAAGTAGTTTCCCAGCCAACC
>DPSB01000145.1:2741-3553 GCA_003537495.1 Cytophagales bacterium
TAGTTTCCCAGCCAACCCGATTTAAAATCGGTTACACTTTTAGTAGTTGATTTTTTAATGCTTTGTTCAATTTCCGGCAAATAATAATCGCCATACAAATTCAGGTGTTCCAAACATTCCAGAATATTCCAAGCGTTTTGTTCGTGCCTCCACGTTAAAGTAGTGGTATCCAGGCCCTCTAATCGTTTCGCTTTATTTAATATCTGGCGAGTTTGTTCGATCAGGTCTTGAATAAGTTGTTCCGATTTCATGCAATAGAATATTTACGTGAAAGGAATAATAGTGCTATGGCCAGCGCGCAAAAAGTGGTTTCAATCATTATCCATTGATTACCAAAATCGCCTAATACTCCATTCGTAAAAATGGTGATTAGTCTTGAAATCGCGTAAGCACCCCAAAACATAGACAGGAACAATAAGCCTTTTTGCACGTCCCTAAAAAGCAAATAGATTAACTGAAGTGTTATAACCAACCCAACACCTCCATAAATACCTCTGATAGAACTCATCGCATCGGTATTGGGCAAGTTTGTTTTTACCAGATCCATGGTGGCCTGCGGATTGACCAACGATAAAATGGCTACATAACCCAGACTGAAAATGGAGAAACCAATAAAAATCTGGCTGCCTACTTTGGTGATTTTTTGTGTGTTCATCGTGTTTTGTTTAAAAATTTTGATGACACAAAAGTCAGAAGTAACCCTACTTTAAATCTTGATTGAAATCAAGACTTTTTTAAGCGGGATAACGTTTCGGGACTCATTCGCAAATAATTGGCGATATACCGGTGCGGAACCTCCTGAAAAAGCTGCG
>DPSB01000424.1 GCA_003537495.1 Cytophagales bacterium
TATGCCAGTATATTTTCTTTCGGAACAGAAAAGAAAGACAAATGCAAATAAATGCAGGGACTGAGGGACCCCGAGAATGAATTACATCATACGCGCGGAGATGCCGTGCAATAATCCAAATTAAAACGGGTAACCCAGGAAGTATACGAAGCTTATTCCACCAAGATTTACCACCTTCAATTACAGGCAATGTCTGCAGGCGGATAGTGGATAGTAGTGGAGCGCGAGCATGCCCTGGATTGGTATTTGGTTGTAAGTAGCCTAACCAAAGCACCTCATCAAACTTATTAGCTATCGATTCAATTTCTCGCAAGGTTGGCTCGAAAACCTCTTGGGTTCCATTGGTATTATACTGAAAAGTATCCGAGACTATTAGTAGCTTCATGCTTCCTTCTTCAACAACCACATATAATCGGTAGCCACGCAAGAAAGTAATCGGTTTTTCCAGACAGCGGATGAATAGGCATACAATAAAGATTGTGGAAGTTTACCCATACCTGGCAACAGCAAAGAAAACCGGATTTCACGATTAAGTTGAAATCCTGCATCTTCAATGGCCTGCTTCATAACAACGTAAGCCAGTTTATTTATGGTGTAACCATAATGTGCTGAGTTACCTATGTTGTATCGAGTTAACCAATGCCCATAATCAGAAAATTGCAATATAGCCGAACCACCCGGTGCCAATACCTCAGATATCCGTGCAAGTGTTTGTGCTATGGATGGAACATGAGCCAATAACCCAATAGCAAAAACATAATCAAAATGGTTTTCGAACTCCATATCTATGAATGATCCTACCCGTGTATTGGCGTTGTTTAAAAGGTCATCCGGAATACTTTGCTTGACCAACGCAATCATATTTTCAGAAAGATCCACGAAGGTAATATGATTTTGGGCTAGGTATTGACCCGAAATTGCACCATTACCACAGCCAATGTCAAGAAAAGTTTTATTCATTGGTTTACCAATTAGTTCATGTACTATATCAGTACGAACACGAATACCGAAGGATTGATGTAAATAATTTTTTGTAGTGTTAAAAAATGCGTGAACGTTATCTCTATTCTCCATGCAACATACAATTGTAAATATTTATACACTTTTCATAATACGCATCGCTGGAATACAAGGAATTAAAAGCTGCTGCCATTTGCGGTTTATATGAATCTCTTTTTTTCAGCACAAATTGTATTCTATCAATCCAATGGTTTGTATTAAAGTCATCCATAAAAAAATCGGGGATAATTTCTTGTATTTGGGTTGCCACTTCTCCTGTTCTGTAGGCTATGAAGGGAAGTTGTTGCGCAAGGTACTCAATCAACACCAAGGGGCCACTCTCTTGATAAGCGGTATGAAATGCCAGATCAAAATCATTCATCAAGACCTGAACATCTTCGCAATTATGATAAATCTGTATCGTGTCGGAAAGGTCATTCAAGCCGATTTGCTGATTAAGTTTAGAATAGTAAAGAGGATCAATTACCTGGCCAATAAAATGTACCTCAACCGCAATTTGGTTCTTCAAAGACGTGATCAAGTCAATAGCAAATGAATGATGCTTGGCTTCACGAAAATTCGAAACGTGTAAAAGTTTTATGCGTTTTGATTGAACCCTCTTCTTTATGCCTGGCACCTGTTTGCGTACAATTATATTGGATAGTAAAAATGTGTTCCTTGGTTTTACACCAACTACTTGAAGCGCCCACTCTACTAGAGGTTTACTAACCCCAGCAAACCATGCGTTCCGTTTTAAGAAAAAACTTAAGCCAAATGGTATCTGTTTGTCTTTTTCAATATCTCCAAAATGATCATGAAGAAGAAGCCGATATTTTCCTCCGAAGAGCCATCTGGCCAGTGCCACGTATCGAAAATTATATCGAAGGTGCACGTGTATCACATCATAGTTAGAACAAATTCGGTTACAGCGGTAAAGTAAACTAATGCTAAACTTAGTCCTCCGGCTTAGGTTAATGGTGGGTATATTCGCATGAAGTTGTGCCGACAATTTACCTGACTGCACAAGTGTTAATACTTCTATTGAATGGCCACGAGCATGGAGAATATTGGATAAATCTACAAGCACCCGTTCTGCCCCACCAACATTCAGTTGATCAATTACCTGCAGGATACGCATTTACGACTTCATGATTTTTTTCATGTGGCTCTCTCCTTTTACTACTTCTACCAGACGAGTTTACAAATAAGATAAAGGACATACCATAAAGAAATCCGGGGGCTGCCAATCGGGTTGCGGAGTGACTCATAAATACAAAACAGAAACCAATGCCCACAAGCATAACCACCTTCTGTAATAAACTTGTTGATTTAAAAAACCTGTTTATTGGCAATAAAATTAAAATCGCTAATGCAACTAGCCCAAACGCGCCATGCTCTGCAAGCAAGCGTGTAAATTCATTATGGGCGGCCACTTTTACAGAATAGCCATACTGTTGCCTAAAAAATTTGCCCATTCCAACACCTATTCCCATTATCGGGTGGTCTGCAAATATTTGCAAATCCAAAAGCATAATGGTCGTACGCCCCGAAGTTATTTCTTCCAAAGATTCAACTTGCTGATTCTCTCGAATTCCCGCATAACGCTTGTACAACGCCTCGCCTGTGAGTGAGTTCGTGTATTGAAATGTAAACCAAAAAATCAAACTCACCCCACCTGCCAAAAAAATCGTTCGGAAGAAATTAGCCGGCTTTAATAAAGACTTTCCACCCAGAAAGATGGCAACTATCAGAAGTATTATGGCTGCCGTTATCACACCACCCCGCGAAAAAGTTAATAAAGCCCGGAAGGCGAACATCGTCATAAAAACAAGCGCAACTATATGCGATCCAAATAACTTTACTTTAACGAGGTAGGCAAATCCAATTATGATAATACCTAAGCCAAGTATTGATGACATTTGATTCGGACCATAAATACTAGCTTGAAAATTCGAGTCATATCCAAAATCAACCGTATTTAAATCTGGGGTTTTAATAAATAAATACCCCAAGGTTGCTACCAACGGAAACAAAAGGGTTAACATCAAGCTTTTGAATTTAAGATAGGAAATTGGCAGCCTATTGAAGTACAATACAGAAATAGCCAGACAAAAAGGACCCGATAAATTAGCTGAAACCAACTGGCGCGACTCTTCCAAGCTACGACCTTGCACCAAGAATATAGCTGGTAACAACATGAGTAAATAAATAACAATTGCTGTATTGAATTTAAATTTCCTAACTAACATTTCGGCCAGCAACAAAACCGAAACGGCATACTTGGTGAACTCATGTGGAATACCAGAACCCGACATACGCATTAATAACTCCATACCTACCAAAAAACCAGCATACTTATACGCATGTTGAGTCCCTGTTAATACACGGTATAACCCAAATAGAAAAATAAACAGCGCCCAGAAAAAAACAAGAGTTGGAACTAACCCTGCAAGCATGCCCGCCACAAAATAAAAAAGTGCGGCCAAATCCGATTTGTATTTGCTAAACATCAGGAGCCACCTTGATATTCGAAACTTGTGATGATACCCATTGGGGTATTTTTTTTCCTTCCCTTATTTTTATTGTTGCAAGGTGCCAGGAGCGAATTACCTGCACCAGCACTATTGGCAATAAAAGTACCGTAGCCAGAACCCCAACTAAAAACAAAAGAGGTTTGCGCTTGTATTGAAAAGGAATAACGGACATGGGCACCTTCACAAGCAGATCTAGCAGAGCCACAC
>DPSB01000094.1 GCA_003537495.1 Cytophagales bacterium
TATTGCTGTGCCGTGTCAAGACATTGTTTGAGCGTCCACACTTGTGCCTTGATAGGCTGGCTAACCAGAATGCCCACAAGAAGGAATAGACTGAAAGTTGTTTGTTTAAAAAAGTGAATATTCACTAACATACTATTTCAAATTTTTTTATTTAATGAGTAACAAAAGACTATCGTTCTTCGCGCTTAACCAGTGTCTAACTGCTGGCTCTATATTGATAAAATCACCGGAAAGGAGCCTTTCTTTAACTCCAAGTTCATTTTCAAAAAGGACTTCGCCTGTTACGCATACTAAAAATGCAGGTACTTTGGTTGTGTGTTCCTTTAACTGTGCAGATGCCATTAACTGAATGGTCGTTACGCTTTCATTGGAGGTAAACATCTTTTTTGTTTGCAGAGGTTTCGACTCTGTGAATACATCTTTCAGATTCATTCGAAGTAATCTTTATAGGTTTCGAGATATATTTTTATGTCTTCAACTGTTTGCACATCCCCAGAACTGCTTAGTGCTTCTATCTTCTTTTTGAGAGGCAATAAATAGTTATGAAGCTGATCATGGGATTCACCCTTCATGGTGCACTTCTGAAAAACACCTGTTAGCTCTAACATCAGATTTTCTTTCAGCGGGTTAAAGTCTGGAGAAGGATTGGCTAAATAACCATCAGTCAATACGATCATGGATTGTATGCCCTGTGTTGTCTCCGCATTGGCCAGCCATTTTTTGTTCCCATCTAATTCGACCACAGTTTGACCCTCATGACTATGGGTTTCAGTGGTTTTTTCTTTGCAGCCCAGACCAAAGAAAACAAGGGTTGTGATTAAGAATGCTGTTACACGTTTCATAGGTGAAATCTATTTTTGTTTAATTAAAGAGTAATCCTTTTCAGCGGAAGTAAATCGCCACGACAATCCAGCAAACACAGCGGTAATTGCAATCCGAAAAAGCATTGCCTTAAGAGTTTGTTGCTCGTATATTCCTCCACTTGAGATATGCCAAATCAGGCCAACGAAACTTATTGTCAAAATACTTGTTGCGAATACAAGTAGTCGTGTAGTCCAAGTTCTTCCAAAGAACATGCCGTATGCTGCCACCAAATAGATAAAACCGCAGATAAAATTTGTGATAACAATAAACAAAACATAATTACCTTCCTTTTCACGGATGCCGAACAAATCAAAAATTACAGAACTACTCATGAAAAGGGTAATCAGCGCAAAGAGCGTTAGGATAATAGCTGATATTTTAAGTATGGTCACTTTCATACAATAGATTTATGAGGTTGAATCAACTTGAGTAGGTTTGCCATTAACTTATTTCCCTTCAGCTTCAGATCAAAAGTAAAACCTGATAAACGCCACTGTAACATGTGCAATCTGAAACTGCCCATAATAATATGTACCAATTCATCGGCTGATAGAGCATCCGTGAATTGCTTTTGCTTCTGACCTTGCTGGATGATCTGAAGTAAGTGCTTCCTTTTGGTACCCATAATCTGCATGATGGCTTCATTGATAGCCTTACTTTCTTCCAACAACCCATCGGAAAATATTGCCACCAGAAAGTGTGGATTCTTTTTGAAGAATTCGAACTGATTGTTGAATGCTGCTATCAGCTTTTCCTTCGGGCTATCAATATCACTGACAGAATTTGTTAGACGATAATCCATATCCGTAGACAGGTATCTCAGCATCGTCAGAATTATTTCTTCTTTACCTTTGAAGTGTCTGTAAAGTGCCGATTCCGCAAACCCCATTTTAGCCGCAAGATTTTTTGTAGTTAATCCGGCAATACCTGACTCAGTCAAAATCTCACCTGCGGCCTCAATAATTTCCAGTTGTCTTTCTTTGATTTCCATCTTCGCTTTTATTTATTTAAGAAAGCCGAGTACATCCATACTAATTTTTCCTGTGCACGGATATAATCGCTCATCTGTGCATTGGTTCCCTCATCATCCGCTTCTGCTGAAAGTATGAGAAGCTCGCGTTGAAGTGTAATTAGTATTTTGAATGACTCAAGAATATTGGTCACAGACTTAATGCCATCGCTTACTTCTTTACTTTCAGTAATTTTTGAAATACGGGTGTAATCCGAATAGTTATGGTTTGGAGAATGACCCAAAGTCAATATCCTTTCAGCCACTTCATCTATTTTCAGCAACAAATCGTTGTATAATTCTTCGAACTTAAGGTGAAGCTCAAAAAACTTTTCACCTTTAATATTCCAGTGTGAACCGCGTGTATTCTGATAGAAAACGGAATAGTTTGCTAATAGCTCATTAAGTTTTTCAGCCAATTGTTTGGCGTTGTTATTTTCAAGACCGATTGCATTTGTTGTTTTCATAGTTCCTTTATTTTATGCGTTACTACTATTGATTTTCATTTTATAGAAAGAAATGCCCAGCCACACCACAGAAGCAGTCATGGCAATTGCGCCAATGAGCACGAACACAGGAGGAGAGCCAAAATATACTTCGGCCAGAATTCCAATAGGCATCAGTAATCCGGTTAAAGCCAACCAAGAGATAATTTTTGTGCTAGTCAACCTTGATTGAAAATGGAGGAGTAGGTAGCCGATAAGTATATTAAGAAAAGCAAAGAGATTGCCGTGTACGTGTGCCAACCGACTTTCAAAATGTTTACCTATGGAGTAGGAATTAACCCATTCTTCTTTCCCTGGCGCAAAGTCCCTTAGGTAGATAAGGAGAAATCCATATGCCATAAAAGCCCCCATTGTCAGGAAGCCAATACTGATGTTATTCTTGCCATTCATGGTTTCATTAATAAAGTGTGTGAATATTCACTAACCATAATACGGAAATTGCTTCCAAAAAGTTTCTGATCACATCAAAATTTCTTATTAAGCTGTAAATTGACAGAATTTGGTACTTTTTCTTGTGAGTCGTGTGAGCTAAAAATGATCCCTTATGAATCAGAATTCAAGTGGTAACTGTTCAAACTGCTTTTGAACATTTTCTCAACCTCTTAAACCGTCCTGTGATAGTTGAAATTATGTTGACTTGAAGTTGGAAATACTTAAAGGGAGTTAACGAAAACAAATTTTGCACTTTGATTGTCCGAACCGGAATTTACTATCAGAGTAGGGCCTAAGACAAATGGCAATGAGTGTACAGACAAGATGAAACGTACTTGACCCGCCAAGCTGCGTGTGTATGAAATCAGAGCCTATCGTCAAGTTCACCAAGTAAATTCTTTAGATCAAGAGGCTTCGTATACATATCAAGCGATCCATCAGGCTTTTTTGGCCATTGTTCCTTTGGCTTGTCCCAGTATAGTTCTACACCATTGCCATCTGGGTCATTTAAATAGAGAGCTTCCGATACTCCATGATCTGAGGCACCAGTAAAATGATAATGAGCATCTTTAAGGCGCTTATAGATAACTGCTAAATCTTTTCGGGTCGTATAAAGAATGGCAGTATGATAAAGTCCTACGCCTTCTTTTGTTGCGGGGGGTGCGTCCTTACTATGCCAGGTATTTAAGCCAATGTCATACTCGTGTTTATTTCTATTGGATTGGTGAGAATTTTATGTACCGGACAAGCATTGGCTACAGCGAGTAATCTTTTCCGCTGTTCCTCATCCAGATTGCCAATGAACTGAACCTTTCGATTAATCACAGTCTTGTTAGCCACTTCATCTCGCTCCAAGTCAATATCAATTTTTACCTCGTCCAATGGCCACTGCTTGCGGTCAGCATACATACGCACTGTTGCACTGGTACAGGCTGCTAATGCTGATGCAAGTAATTCTTTCGGAGAAAACCCAATATCTTTTCCTCCTTTATCTACTGGTTCGTCTGCAATAACAACATTGCCGGTAAGTGATTTGATTTCTATCTTGTAAGGCTCGTTCTTAATACTTGATGATACTTTAGCCATATCTTTTATTTAAGTATGTTTACTAAAAGGAATTATAGTACTTCCGTTTTCTTCTTTACTAACACGGACGCAATCATAGAAATAGCAAGCAAGAAGCAAATCACGATTAATGAAATCTCAACCGGGATTTTATAAAAATCGACAATGCACATTTTAATGCCCACAAATACCAATATTGTTGCTAGTCCATACTTGAGGTACATGAAATACTTTTCAATTCCGGCTAGCGCAAAGTATAAGGATCGCAAGCCTAAAATTGCAAATACATTTGAAGTATAGACAATAAATGGATCATCGGAAATGGCAATGATAGCAGGAATTGAGTCGACAGCAAAAATCAAATCCGTACCTTCAATTAAAACAACCACGATAAACAATGGTGTTGCCCAGGTTTTATGATCTCTTTTAACAAAAAATTTATCGCCTTCGAACGATTCTGTGACAGGGAATATTCTTCGAACTAATTTTACTAATGGATTCTTATCTGGGTCAATCGGTTTATCTTCTCCCACGACCATGCGCACACCAGTAATTACCAAAAAGCCTCCGAATACATAAATCAGCCAGTGGAATTTATGAATCAACTCAATGCCTGCAAAAATAAAAATAACGCGCATGACCAGTGCTCCAAAAATTCCCCAAAAGAGCACTTTGTGTTGATAGGAATCAGGGACACTGAAGTACGAGAAGATCATGATCATGACAAAAATATTGTCAATGCTCAATGATTTTTCAACCAGGTACGCGGTAAAAAATTCAAGTGCCTTCTCCTTGCCAAAATAGTAGAACACAAAAAGATTGAATAACATGGATAGCGTTATCCATACAACTGTCCAGGTCAGCGCTTCTTTCACCGATACCGAATGTGTTTTGCGATGAAACACTCCAAGGTCTAACGCTAACATTCCAATTACAAAAAGACTAAAACTCGACCAAAGGATAGCTGATTCGCTCATAATAAGTGCATTTACGAAAATAGTTCAGGTGCTGGACTGGCCGAAGGTCGCGAACGATCTTCAGGTAATGGAATAAATTCTTTATTATCGTTAGGCGGAAGAATTATTTTTCCTTGTTGCCAGTCTGATTTTGCCTGTTCTATCCTTTCTTTTCTTGATGAAACAAAATTCCACCAGATAAAACGTTCGCCCAATGGTTCGCCACCTAACAACATGAGTGTTGATTGTTCCAGGGCTTGTACCGTTGGTTCAGAATTCTTTTTGAACACCAACATCTGACCGGCATCGTATTTTCTTCCACCAAACTCAATGCTTCCTTTAACAACATACACAGCACGCTCTTCATGTTCTTTTGGTAATCCTAAAATGGCTTGCTTATCCAATACTACATGTATATAGAATAGTGGTGAATGTGTCTTTACATCATTCGTTAAACCATAAGCGCTACCGGCAATCAATCTCATCCATACTCCTTTTTCGGTGAAGATAGGAAGTTCATCTTTCTTATAATTGGAAAATGCAGGATCAGACTCTTCTGCCTTTTCAGGAAGGGCCACCCAGGTTTGAATCATTTCAAAACCACCCGCTGCCCAGAGGTTAGGATCTTCGAAACGTTCGGAGTGGGCAATGCCTTTCCCGGCTGTCATCCAGTTTACTTCACCAGGTTGTATGACCTGCTCTACTCCCAAACTATCGCGATGCGTCATCTTGCCATCAAACAAATAACTCACCGTGGATAGTCCGATATGTGGATGTGGTAAAACATCCAGAGATTGAACTAATGATGGTTTTGAAGCAATCGGGCCACCATGATCCATAAAAATGAATGGCCCCACCATTCGCTTGAGCCGGAAGGGAAGTATTCTCCGTACCTCCATACCAGGAGCAATAGATGCTTTTCGTGCCTCAATAGTTATTTCTAGCATACCAGTCCGTTCTACCCAATATACACTCTATCGTCTAATCGACAATTTTTTAATCATGGCATCATTCAGATTGCTCGCATAAACACCATAGGCATCTACCAGCACTCCTTTCACGCCTTCGTCAGAAGTAATGGCAAAAACAATACTGTTGTCATCCGTGCTGGACATGCCTTCAAATCGGTGAAATTCATCCACAGTAAAATTTTCCGGATTGAGTTGTAACTGCAAGTCAGGACAGTCAATACAATCGGGTTTCAGGTTGAAATCAAATGTATATCCACGAACCTTCAAATCGTTTGTGGCTTCTGAGAGACTAGTATAGTGCTTTTTCATTGTTTTTTATTTCAAGGGGTATCTACGTTAATTTTTTAATACGTCCACACTTGGGGCGAAAGGGTTTCAAACGACTCATTCCCTTCCTTTACATTTCTGCTTTCATTGAACAGTCCATTCGCCATCAGCCCTAACAGCTCAACATGCATTTCGCTATCGGAAATCCACAATGTTATTTTGGCACTACTTCCGCGCAATGAATACCTCCCTTTCAGGATAGGTAGTTTGGTGCTGTCGTCCAGTAGACAAATGGTCCAATCCCGACAATTTCCATATTGTAGGCGAGTTCCATCCTCCAATTCAAATCCGCCTCTTACTTTCTTTGCCGTCCATTCCGATTTATCACTTTCTGATCGAACGATGATAACATCTTTTTCATAATCAATGTGACTAATTTCATTATTGAAATTAAACGTCAATTCGCGCGGCCCGGTCATGTTGAGAATAATATCCTTCTTGTTACCTTGGCTGGTTGCAGTAAACTGACGAATCCGGGTATTCAGGCTTACTGTTCCAGAGTAGACAGCACCCTTCGTGTCATAATCCTGTGAACAGCCTGTGAATATCATTGCCAATAAAA
>DPSB01000198.1:0-3098 GCA_003537495.1 Cytophagales bacterium
CGTTTTTATTTCCGCAGCCAGCAAAAAAAATCTGGATGTTTTAAAAGAGGCTATTATAAATCAGATAAAAATAAATTCAGTAAAACAAGGCGATGTATTGGTTACCAACCTGCGGCATTTTCAAAAGCTAACCGAAACACAGGATGCATTAACACGGGTTTTACAGGGTTTAGATACCGGCATCACGGGCGACTTTCTGGCCATGGACATCCGGCAATCGTTACATTACCTTGGGGAGATAACTGGGCAGATTACTAGTGAAGATCTGTTGGCTAATATTTTTTCGAAGTTTTGTATCGGGAAATAGTAATCCCTAATCATCCCTAACAAAAACTAACCAACTCCTTCTTTAACAGAACGTTACATTATTTTATCCTCCAAGTTTTTATGATTTGGAAGGGTATGTTCAGGTACTTTTTGTTACTGGTTTGTTACTTGGAATTTACTAAAACGTCCGAGTAACAAAATTTAAGAATAAAGGAGAAATGATGGCACACGCAGACACAAGCAGTCACACGCTGACACACATCGTCCCAATCAGAGGCGAGATGATGGCACAGCTTTTCTGCTTACCATCGCCACTCTTTAATAAGAACATCACCAAAATCCATCCAGCCCGATGAGTTCAAATCTCAAGATCGAACGCAAATGCGAGTATTGTGGCAATTCATTTATTGCGCGGACGCTGTTCACGCGTTATTGTTCGCATCGCTGCAATTCAAGACATTATAAAGAACTCGCCCGTCAACAGAAGATTGAGATCCATGTCAATCAAACCAATCAGGTTTCCGGAGACGTGCGTCACGCGGCCAATGACTATATGCCTGTAAAGGAAGCAGCAGCCGTTATGCGCGTGAGTACGCGTACGCTTTACCGATTGATTAAGGAGCAGAAGTTAAAAAAGAAAAAAGTCTGCTCCCGGACTGTCATTCTTCGAAAAGACATTCAAACATTTTTCGATTACCAATAAAACTGCATCCATTATGAAATCAAATCCAACGACTCCCCCCACACGACACAAAGAGGTTATCCGCTTGCGTGAGCGTACTTTAAAAAATGGCAACAAAAGTTTATACCTGGATATCTATTGGAAAGGTGTACGCGAGTATGAATTTTTGAATCTATATACTTGCCCGGCCAGCAATACGCTGGAGCGGCAGCGCAACCGGGAAACGATGCTGTTGGCTGAACAGATCAAAGCCCACCGGCTTCTTGACCTGCAGGCAGACAAACATCATATCAGGAAAAGTCAGCGCCAGCAGAGTTTCATCAAATACTTTGAATTAAAAACCAGGCAGCGTTACAACAGTCTTGGAAACTATGGAAATTGGAAGAGTACATACCAACATTTACTCGGGTTTTGCAAACATAAGGATGTGAGCTTTCTGGAAGTTGATGAAACTTTTCTCAATAATTTCAAACGGTATTTACTGGAAGAGGCCCGTGCAAGTTCAAACAAACGATTGGCGCAAAACTCGGCACACTCTTATTTCAATAAAGTGAAAGCTGCGTTGCGTGAAGCTCATGAAGAAAAAATTATTCCTGAGAATGTGGCTACGCGCGTGCGTGGGATCCGTGCGGGTGAAACCAAACGGGAGTTTCTGAGTTGGGAGGAAGTGGAGCGGATTGCAAAAGAACCTTGCGATTTGCCTTTGCTGAAGACGGCCTTTCTGTTCAGTGTGCTCACCGGATTACGTTGGGGTGATATTATTAAGATGACGTGGGCGGAAATCCGGGGTAGTGAAGCTGAGGGGTGGTTTATCCGTTTCCAGCAGCGCAAGACAAAATCTTTTGAAGTGCTGCCCATCACACCAGAAGCCCGTGATCTGTTAGGCCCTGCCGGCAAGATGGAAGAACAAATCTTTGGCCGTCTGATATACAGTGCGCATACCAGTTTACTGATTGGTAAATGGATGTTGCGGGCGGGGATTCACCGGAAGATTACCTTTTATTGTGCACGTCATACCCATGCCACCTTGTTGCTCTCTCAGGGTGTTGATATATATGTAATCTCCAAGCTGCTCGGTCATAAGATGATCAAAACCACTGAGATCTATACGAAGGTGACTAACATGAAGAAGGTTGAAGCGATTGGAAAGATGCCGAAGCTTGAATTGCCCGCTTTGTCATGATGACAAACGCTCAAGGGCTTTCTTTCGAATGTCTTTGAGTGTCTTCACTTTGCACGCTTCAACCCAGGCCAGGAGTTCAGATTTTTTGAACATGACTTTCTTGCCGTGTTTGTAATGCGGAATTTGCTTGCGGGAGGTTTTCTCATAAAGTGTCGTTACGGCCAGGTTGAGCAATGCGGCTGCCTCCTGCACATTGATCAGTGTCGATTCATTTTCGTTTCGAATCAGCGCCTTGTCAATTGCCTCAACAATAACCTCTTTGATCAGCAGCCGAAGTTCTTCCTGGCTCACCGGAATGATTAGTGACTCGCGCATAATATCTTTTGTTTGCAACGATGAGATAAATGCGCAGCACTTCATCACAAGTTGGTACCCAGTTGGGATTTTTTTCTTCCTTGTGAGTACAGCAGGCGGTGATTTAAGAATTCAGAAATAGCATGTGTGCAGATTATACTCCGCAAAAACATTGGTGCGGATTTCTTTCGTTCACTGCGTGGATTATTGTATATTACCTAGAACAACAAGCCCAAATATGATGAATACAATTACACTCCGTCCACACATAGAACAACTACGTCAACTGATGTTAGCAGACATCACACTCAGCCTTGCGTTACGGGCGGAGATTGAATTTGAGCATGAAAAAAAATTAGGGTCTGCGCGTGAGCTCATTACTGGTGTATTGATGCAAGGTGATGAGTTTATTGTGATCACCAAAGATCTCGCTACCGGAGAGGGACTCTACCATGATCTGGATGACGAGCGTTCTATCTTGCTGGAAGATTTGCTTTGGATTCATGAGCAGCTCCACCTTCAGGTTGCCTGATGCCTGAATCTCCGGCACCCGATCCACGGGAATGCAAGTGCGTTAGTCTTTTGCACACCATTCAACACGGTGATTCCCTTGAGCATAACTTACTTCTACTTTACTTTACATAACCACACTCTTCCTCTTCCTCTTCCTCT
>DPSB01000198.1:3365-3778 GCA_003537495.1 Cytophagales bacterium
TTCCTCTTCCTCTTCCTCTTCCCCTACCGCCCACACCTATCCATTCTTTCCGTTAAGCCGCCAATGTGCTGACCGCGGGTTCTTTGTCAAGGGTGTCGATTCCAAAAAAAATTAAGAACAATCGACACTCGTATTACCCTTGACAAAGGTTCTGCGGTCGGGACAACTTTGGCGGGCGGAAGAATGTTCATTACACATGAAACGGCAAACCCAAATCAACAAATCTTTTCATTAACTTTGACTACAAACCTTCTTGCATGTCCACTCTTGAATCAATCTGGAACATTGACCGGATTATTGAACATATCAACCAACAGCGTGTCTCCTTTATTAAATCCTTGCTGGAGCCTGATGCGTTGGCAACGTATCTGGAGGATAAGTTTGAGGTGTTTGCTATCAGTGCAGTGCGGACT
>DPSB01000057.1 GCA_003537495.1 Cytophagales bacterium
GAAATTTTATGTTGCAGCGCAACGGCACACCAACATCAACCCCGATGGTTTGGTAACTCAACTTCAACCCGAAACAACAAGCAATAAAACCGAATTGGTAATAGATCGGATTGCAGACAGGCCCGTGTTATACCAGGCGTGGCTCGATTTAAGTAAAATGATAATGGCCGAGCGTTCAACGGCACTCAAAGTAATTAAAGCAAAGTTGGAAGATCAACCTGCGGTTAAGTTGTTCGATGAACAGCCCGAAGTAATTCTGATTGGAATGGATTCTGAAATTGCTTTAATGGATACATTGCGTGCAATCTGGACTGAAATTGCGCCACTTAAAGCGGAGAAGCCAATTCGTATAGCATTGCAGGCAAGCCCGGTTAAGATTAAGGAAGTTGCGAACGATGCCAACCTGATTAATCTTGCTGCCATCGGGCGATTAATTCCCAATGGAAGTTTATGTGCCACGCATACTATGGCAAGTGTACTCGCTTTATATCCTAAAAAATTTCAGTTAGAGCAGGTGGGTAGCGTAAAAGTTACTGACGAAGCTTATCAGGATCTGTTTAAGGTGGAGTTTATCAGGTAATTAACAACTACAACCCATCCAAAATGGCTTATGGGTTTACGCTCCAGTTGTAGTTATGATTTCATCACCTCTCGTTGTTTTCATTCAGGCTTAGGGCATAAACTTAGAGCCTGCAAAGTCGAATTGAATGTTTAATCTTTACATGCGAACACCCGATAGTCCGCCATCTACATGAAAAATCTGCCCGGTAATCCAGTTGGATTGGTTGGTTAAAAGGAAGGCAGCCATTCGGGCAACATCTTCGGCACTTCCAATTTGTTTTAGCGGGTGTCTTTCAGCTGCAGCTTTCTTCTTTTCATCGGTGGACAATAGTTTGTCAGCCAATTTTGTATCAGTCAGCGATGGTGCAACTACATTAACCCTGATTTTAGGAGCCCACTCGGCCGCGAGCGATTTGGCCAAACCCTCTACAGCACCTTTTGCGGTTGCCACCGAAGCATGAAAGGCCATACCTTGTTGCACCGCCACTGTTGAAAACAAAACCACAGAAGCCTGATTGGAATTTTTGAGCAAGGGAAGAATTTGTTGTAAAGTTCGTACTGCACCCAACACGTTTACCCGGAAGTCTTCCGCTAAATCGTTTTCCGTTAGCCGGTGAAATGGTTTTAAGTTGATGGTGCCGGGGCAGTAGGCCACACCATCCAATATTGGTGGCAATTCAGTTAATGTAAGTTGATCTGTTAGAGCATCGAAAGTGTAATAGTCAGAATCAGTTCTGGAGGTTGAAACTACTGCATGTCCTGCCGCAACTAATTGTTGCGTTAGTGCTTTACCAATGCCTGAACTTCCACCAATAATCAGAAAGTTTTTTGTGTCGCTCATGTTTGCGTACTTTGACCAATCAATAACAGCTCATCAGGCGTATTGTTTTTTAATGGACGAAGCAAAGCGTAACTACTTGTTGACCGAACACCTGGCCAACTATATTACTGACCATAAAAAAGAGTTTGTAGCTCAGGTTCTGGATCAGCGCACGCGGCATGTAACAATTGTGCTGGAAGAAATCTTTCAATCGCAGAATGCCAGTGCGGTAATTCGCACCTGCGAGTGCATGGGTGTGCAGGATGTTCACATCATCGAAAACGAAGTGCAATACTCAATCAATCGCAGAGTATTAAAGGGTTCGTACAAGTGGGTAGATATGTATAAATATCGCACCCGCGAAAAAACGGGTACCGAACAATGCTTTGCTGAACTAAAAAGAAACGGCTATAAAATTCTGGTAACCGATCCTTCGCCCGATGGCATTTCTATTTTTGATGTTCCGGTGGATGATAAACTGGCTATTGTTATGGGAAATGAGTTGGAAGGTACATCGCAGTACGCGCTGGCTCATGCCGATCAAAAAGTTTACATCCCCATGTATGGCTTTACAGAAAGCCTGAATATTTCAGTTAGTGCTGCGTTGTGTTTGCAGGCGGTAATTCCACGACTAAAACAATCCTCAGTAGCGTGGCAGCTTTCCGAAACTGAAAAAGATTTAATCAGATTAGAGTGGTATCGCAAAATGGTGAAGCGTTGCGAAATAGTAGAGCGTGAGTTTCTTAAATCGTTGAGTTTCCCAAAAGCATAATGTTTGGATTTCATTACCTTTGAGGTGGCTTTATAGTTACATACATGAAGGTTCGCTGGAAGAAGGTAGTTCGGATCGGTATCATCATTTCAATTATTTCTGTTTTAATAATCTGGTTAACCAACCTGTGGGTTGTAACCAGTACACAAGCGAGAGTGTTAACCGATTACCGACACTTACCCGATAGCGGTGTTGCACTTGTGTTAGGTACCAGCCACAAACTTATGAGCGGAGAACCCAATCCGTTTTTTCATAATCGCATGGAAACTGCGGCTCAACTTTATAAGCAGGGAAAAATTATTCACTTTATTGTGAGTGGCGATAATCGCACAAAGTATTACAACGAACCGCTCGAAATGCAAAAGGCATTGGTAAAGTTAGGGGTACCCCTTAATGCCATTACCTTAGATTATGCTGGTTTACGAACACTTGATTCTATTGTACGATGCAAAGAAATTTTTGGGCAGGATAACATTACCATTATTACGCAACCGTTCCACAGTTACCGGGCTTTGTTCATCAGCGATTATTATAAGGTAAATGCAGTGGCTCTGGTGGCCAACGAACCCGACCGCGAAACTGCGGCAAGGGTGTATGCGCGCGAGTATCTGGCGCGGGCCAAGGCCGTACTCGATTTATATTTACTGGGCACCGAACCCCGGCATTTGGGCGAAAAAGAGCCTATTCAGATTTAACTTTTTAGGCGTCTGAAGGCCATTAGCTGAAGGCTTAAAGCCGTCTTGACGCCTTTTGCTTTACTGAGAACTATTTCAGAGTTAAAATTATTCTCTTTATACCTGAATACCTGCGGGCACCTCCTCCGTATAAATTGCTAATTTTGAATTCTAAAGTTTGCGTGTGGGCAGAAAAGACCGGTTAAAAGCATTGCTGATTATGCTTGCGGCCATGTGGGCGAATGTATTTCTGGCTAACGCCCAGGAAACTATTGTGCAGGGAAAAGTTACGGATGCCGCTTCGGGCGATCCGATTCCATTTGCCAACGTGGTTTTTAAAGGAACATCCATTGGTGCTACCACCGATTTTGATGGAAACTTTTTGATTAAAACACAAAACCCTACCGATACAGTAATTGCTTCCTATATCGGTTATAAATCGCGTAGCAAAGTAGTGAAGCGCGGGGTTCAGCAAATCATCAATTTTCAATTAGCTGAAGATGTCACCAACCTACAAGAAGTAATTATAAAAGCAGGTGAGAATCCGGCCTTTGAAATTCTGCGGAAAGTTGTTCGCAACAAAAACAACAACGACAAACGTAAACTTATTGCTTACGAATACGATACCTACACTAAGATTGAGATTGATGTAGATAATCTCTCCGAAAAATTTCGGGAGCGTAAAATGGTAAAACGCATAACGCAGGTGTTAGATAGCGTAGAACGAATTGCCGGTGAAGATGGTAAACCCATTCTACCGTTATTCATCACCGAAAGTGTTTCCAAAGTTTATTACCGAGATAACCCGTCACTTAAAAAGGAACATATCCTCAAAACCAAAATAAGTGGAGTAGGGGTGGAAGATGGAACCACTGTTACACAAATGATTGGCTCTTCTTTTCAGGAATATAACTTCTATCAAAACTGGTTGAATATTCTGGGTAAAGAATTTGTTTCGCCCATAGCAGACGGTTGGCGCATTTATTACGATTACGACTTAACGGATAGCCTTTACATTGGCGCGGATTATTGTTATCGTTTGGATTTCTTTCCACGAAGTCCACAGGATTTAGCTTTTAATGGAACCATCTGGATAACAAAAGCAGACTTTGCCCTTAAACAGATTGATGCCACCATGGGCAAGCAAGCCAATCTTAATTTCATAGATAAAATCAGAATTCAACAGGAGCTAGCTAAAACAGATTTGGGAGCCTGGGTTCCGGTAAAGAACCGTGTATTGATAGATGTAGAACAAGTAGGGAAATCCAATCCCGGTATGCTGGCAAAGTTTTACACCAGTAACAAAAACATTGTTACCAATAAACCACGCGACCCTGCTTTTTATGAACGTTCAATAGAACTGGCTGAAGACGCCCGTCTGGAAGAAGATAAAAACTGGGACTCGTTGCGTCATGAGCCACTTTCGGAAACTGAGCGCAACGTGTATAAAATGATTGACACGCTGCGCAACATTCCAATCGTAAAAACCTACACCGATATTATAAAAGTATTGGTAAATGGCTATTACAATCTGGGAAAAGTAGAAGTTGGCCCGTACCTGAGTTTGGTTACCTGGAATAACATAGAGGGCATCCGCGTACAGGGTGGTTTCAAAACCAATTATCAATTTAGTAAGAAGTGGATTTTTCAAGGGCAGCTTGCTTATGGTTTTGATGATGAACGTGTAAAGTACCTTGCCTCGGTGCAACGAATTCTATCGCGACAACGCTGGACAACTTTTTCCATACGCGCCAGGCGCGATCTGAGTCGGCTTGGTGTAGATGATGAGAGCCTGGCCGATAATCCAATCTTTCTGGCGGCTACGCGTTGGGGTTTTTTCAGAAGAGGATATTATTCTGACGAATATCGTATCGCGTTTCAACGCGAAATCTTTAAAGGGTATTCGCAAAAAATTTCGGTACGACATTGGACGTTCGAACCTACCTATGAGTTTGGTTTTTTCACCCCACCGGTTGATGTAACCTCACCTGTTTACGATCGCTTTCAGGCCTCGGAAGTAAGTATAGAATCGCGCTACGCCCGCGATGAAGTTTTTCTGCAAGATGATAACGATCGCATTAGTCTGGGTACCAACAAATGGCCTGTATTAACATTAAAATATACACACGGCTTCAGCGGAATTTTAGGAAGCGACTTTGAGTATGATAAGGTTAAGTTTAACATGACCAAACGAATTAAAACCGGGCCGTTGGGCGTAGGTTATGTAACCCTTTCAGGAGAATATGTTTTCAGCCCCGTTCCTTATCCGTTACTTAACCTGCATCTGGGAAATCAATCGCCTGTTTATTCGTCTATTACCTATAACCTGATGAACTTCGGTGAGTTTGTAAGCGATCGGTATGCGGCCATTCAGTATCGGCAATATTTAGAAGGCTTTTTGTTAAACCGTATTCCGTTACTTAACAAACTGAAGTGGCGTTTGTTGGCAACATCCAATGTAATTGTGGGAGGCATGCGGCCATCCAATCGTAACCTTATCTCGCAATTCTCGCCAAGTGGGGTCGAAGCTTTGCCTGCTGGTTATTTTAAAAACAACAAACCCTATATCGAGTTGGGATATGGCGTAGAAAACATCTTCAAGTTTCTGCGTGTTGACTTTATTCATCGGGTATCTTACTTGGAGAATAAAGACGCGCGCAAGTTTGGTATTTTGTTTAGTGCCCAATTCCAACTTTAACCTTGAGTCTTTTCTTCAAACTTTCTATAATTGTGCCCTCCGGCTTCTAACTTCTAATTTCTAACGGCTAAATTTGCCCTCCTAAAAAGTATTGTTAATGAGCGTAGTAAACATTACCCTGCCCGATGGGTCTGCCCGTCAATATCCGGTGGGGGTTAAAGGCATTGAAATCGCGCAAAGCATAAGCGAGGGTTTGGCCCGCAATGCACTTTCTATAGAAGTGAATGGCGAAATCTGGGATTTGAGCAGACCAATTCAAACCGATGCAGCTATAAAAATTTTTACATGGAACGACAAGGGAGGCAAATATGCGTTCTGGCATTCATCGGCACACTTGTTTGCCGAAGCACTGGAAGCTTTGTATCCCGGTGTAAAATTCGGCATCGGTCCACCCATCGAGAATGGTTTTTACTATGATGTAGATTTGGGCGATCGTCCTTTCGGGGATGAAGAATTGGCTGCAGTAGAAAAGAAGATGACCGAACTCGCGAAAGCAAATAATGCATTTGTGCGTAGCGATGTTTCCAAAAAAGAAGCGATTGAATACTTCACCAAAAAAGGGGATGAATATAAATTAGAGTTGATTGATGGGTTAGCCGATGGTTCCATCACCTTCTATCAGCAAGGTAACTTTGTGGACTTATGTCGTGGGCCACACATTCCAACAACCGGCCCGATCAAAGCAATTAAGTTGTTAAGTGTGGCCGGTGCGTATTGGCGTGGCGATGAGAAGAACAAAATGCTGAAGCGCATTTATGGTATTACATTCCCCAAGCAAAAAGAACTGGAAGAATACCTGCACATGCTGGAGGAAGCGAAGAAGCGCGACCATCGCAAGTTGGGTAAGGAGTTAGAGTTGTTTGCCTTCTCAGAAAAAGTTGGGATGGGGTTGCCCTTATGGCTACCGAAAGGAACTATTCTGCGCGAACGGCTGGAGCAATTCATGCGCAGAGCACAAATTCGTGCTGGGTACGATCCGGTTGTAACGCCTCATATTGGTAGCAAGCAATTGTATGTTACTTCGGGCCACTATGAAAAGTACGGTAAAGATTCGTTTCAGCCTATCCATACTCCCGATGAAAGCGAAGAGTTTTTGCTCAAGCCGATGAACTGTCCGCATCATTGCGAGATATATAAAGTGAAACCACGTTCGTATAAAGATCTTCCTATTCGCCTGGCGGAGTTTGGTACCGTGTATCGGTATGAGCAAAGTGGAGAACTTCACGGCTTAACCCGCGTGCGCGGATTTACACAAGACGATGCTCACATCTTCTGTAGGCCCGATCAGGTAAAGAATGAATTTATAAAAGTGATCGACCTGGTGCTGTTCGTATTCAAGTCGCTAGGTTTCGAAAATTATACTGCGCAGGTTTCATTACGCGATCCGGAGAACAAAGCCAAATACATTGGTGAAGATGCCTTATGGGAGCGGGCTGAACGCGAAATTCAGGAAGCAGCCGATGAGCGCGGTTTGAAAACGGTAGCCGTAAAAGGCGAAGCTACCTTCTACGGGCCGAAGTTGGATTTCATGGTGAAAGATGCCTTGGGTAGAAGCTGGCAGTTGGGTACCATTCAGGTAGATTACCAATTGCCGCAGCGTTTTGAGTTGGAGTACATTGGTTCCGATAACCAGAAACATCGGCCAGTAATGATTCACCGCGCACCTTTTGGTTCAATGGAGCGGTTTGTGGCCGTGTTGATTGAGCATTGTGCTGGTAACTTCCCGTTGTGGCTGGCGCCTGAGCAATTAGCGGTGTTGCCGATTTCTGAGCGGTTTAACGATTACGGCCAACAGGTTTTAGATACCCTTAAAAACATGGATATCAGGGGCTTTCTGGACGATCGCAACGAAAAAATTGGTCGTAAAATCCGTGATGCAGAGGTAACTAAAGTGCCTTTTATGCTTTTGGTAGGCGAAAAAGAAGCAGCTGAAGGTAAAGTAGCGGTGCGCAAACATGGGCAGGGCGACCAGGGAGTTATGGATTTGAAAGAATTTGTAGCTCAATTTTCTGCTGATTTTGCCCTACCAGGTTGATTTCAGGATTTTGAGAAAAGGAAAAAAGGGCGATATTTGCAGCCTGTTTTTAAAAAGTAAGAATTTAAACCCAACGAGTGGCAGGATTTCCAGGTAGTGACCGCCCAAGGCCTTTTATCAGAGGCCCGCGGAGAGTAGTAGAAGAACCGTATCGTGTAAACGAACGCATTCTTGCCCAGCGGGTAAGGGTGGTAGGCGAAAACATCAAGGTTGATGTGTACCCTACATCGGTAGCTATTAAAATGGCGCAAGAACAAGGACTTGACCTGGTGGAGATTTCTCCAAATGCGGACCCTCCGGTTTGTAAAATCATTGACTACTCTAAGTTTAAGTACGAGCAGAAGAAGAAACAGAAGGAGATCAAGGCAAATGCCCAAAAAACAATCTTGAAAGAGATTCGATTTGGCCCTAATACCGATGATCACGACTTCAACTTTAAAGTGAAGCATGCCGAGAACTTCATGAAAGAAGGCGCAAAGGTTAAAGCCTATGTACACTTCGCAGGTCGTTCAATTGTATATAAAGAGCGTGGAGAAATTCTGTTGCTCAAGTTTGCGCAGGCATTGGAAGAATTGGGTAAAGTAGAACAGATGCCCAAGCTGGAAGGTAAGCGCATGTATATGATGATTGCGCCAAAAGGAAAAAAGTAAGTTTAAATAAATAAGTAGATGCCTAAGTTAAAGACCAAGTCAGGCGCAAAAAAGCGATTTAAAGTTACCGGTACCGGTAAGATTAAGCGCAAGCGTGCGTATAAGCGCCACATCCTGACCAAGAAAGAAACTAAACAGAAAAGAAGATTGGGTAACGCTGCCACCGTTAAGAAAGTTGACGAGGGCAATGTGAAGCCAATGCTTCCGTATCTCGTTTAATCCGTTCAGTCGGATATGTGTTTAACCCTCCGAAAAACAGGGGGGATGTTTAACCCGGCTACTGGCAAACAAGATCACGCTTAACGCGGGACGCCAACGCCAAAAAATTAAAATTATGCCACGTTCAGTAAACAGTGTAGCATCAAGAGCCAAACGCAAGCGCGTGTTGGAATTGGCCAAAGGATACTTTGGTCGCAAGAAGAATGTATGGACTGTAGCGAAGAATGCAGTTGAAAAAGGTTTAGTGTACGCATACCGCGATCGCAAAGCCAAGAAAAGAGATTTCCGTACGTTGTGGATTGCCCGTATCAATGCAGGTGCCAGAATCCACGGTCTTTCTTACTCTGAGTTAATCGGTAAATTGAAAAAAGCAGGAATTGATTTGAACCGCAAGGTGTTGGCTGACTTAGCCATGAATCATCCGGCAGCTTTCGAAGCCGTAGTAAAGAAATTGAAGTAATTCGAATCTTAACATCCTGAAAGCTCACCGATTTTTCGGTGGGCTTTTTTTATTTTTGAGGCATGTCAAAGTCGAAGAAGATTTTTGCGGGCCTGGCGGTAGTGTTTGTGGTGTTGTTGTTTTATGCCAGTTATGACATAAGTTCCCGCACAACCTTTCCGGGATCGAAACCCCAATTAAAAGAGCGGATTGAAGAACAGTTTTTGAAAGTGGATACAATCAAGATTGATTCAGCAGAAACCATTCAACGGTAAATCCGGCAAGTAATCCGACTAAATAACACTCAATCGGCAACGAATTTTGCAGGTGAATGCCCCGCTGTACTTTAGCATCAGATTAAAGCCAACTATAGACAAGATTATCCCCC
>DPSB01000095.1 GCA_003537495.1 Cytophagales bacterium
GTCTTCTTGTGTAGCATTCTTGGTTACACCTAGTATTTCGTACTAATCTCTTTTTGTGCTCACGTGTATTTCTTTTAATGAGTGGCTTCAAGCTGTGTATGCTGATGAATGGCCTGTGGCTTATAGCCTGAACCTTGTGGCTAATTAACTTCCCACAACTACTTTGGCAAAACGAATTACTTTATCATTTAGTAAGTAACCCTTTTCAACCGTATCGATAATTTTTCCTTTCAGCTTTTCATCAGGTGCTGGCACTTGTGTGATGGCTTCGTGCAAATCGGCATCGAAAACAGAACCTGCTACTGTGTCCATTGGTTTTACGCTGTACTGCTCCAGTGTTTTCTTAAACTTGTTTTGGATCAGCACAAAACCTTCGGCCTCTTTATCGGTACGATCTTTATACGATTTTTCAGCGCGCTCGAAATCATCGGATACAGGGAGCAATGCTTTTAACAGTTGTTCATTGGCCGATTGAATCATTTCCAATTTCTCTTTGGCCGACCTGCGTCTGAAGTTATCGAACTCGGCATAGAGGCGCACATATTTGTCTTTGGCTTCTGCCAATTCGTCCTGCAATTTTTTTAGCGGATCAATTTCTTCTTTGGCAGGAGCTTCATTGGTTTCTTCTGACTGTCCTTTCGGGATTTCAGTGTTCAATTCATCGTGTTTTTCGAGTTCCTGCTCGGATTGCGTATTATTTTCCATTGGTTCACTTTAATGCGCAGCAAAAATGACAAGAATTTTGCCAATACGAAGCATGTTGACAAGATGTCTGCCTAATGTAACGTCCGCCAGATCAAATCTTTCAGTTCGGTAATACCCTGATTGGTAACAGATGAAATAAAAACAGACGGAAGTTCGGTGGGCACTTCTTTTTTTAGTTCGGTTTTAAGTTCGTCATCCAGCATATCGCTTTTGGAAATAGCCAGGATCCTTTTCTTATCGAGTAGTTCGGGATTGTACTTCCTTAATTCGTTTATCAATATGTCATATTCATCGGCAATGTTTTTAGCATCGGCAGGAATAAGAAACAATAACAACGAGTTGCGTTCAATATGTTTTAGAAACCGGATGCCAAGGCCACGACCCTCAGCGGCTCCTTCTATAATGCCCGGTATATCGGCCATTACAAACGAGCGGTCATCGCGATACTTTACTACACCCAGATTTGGTGTAAGGGTAGTAAAGGCATAGTCTGCAATTTTAGGTTTAGCTGCCGAAACAACAGAGAGCAAAGTAGATTTACCGGCATTGGGAAAGCCCACTAAACCTACATCGGCCAGTAGTTTTAGTTCCAGTACAACCCATTCTTCCTTACCGGCTTCGCCCGGTTGTGCATGTTGAGGCGCCTGATTGGTGGAGGTTGCAAAAAAAGAATTGCCTTTACCACCTCGGCCACCCGGCAAAAGAATAATTTCCTGACCGTCTTCACTTATTTCGCACAACACTTCATTGCTATCGGCACTAAGTGCAACGGTGCCCAGCGGCACTTCAATAATTTCATCTTTACCAAAAGAACCGGTGCAGTTCTGGGCTTCACCGGGTTTGCCGTTTTCGGCATGAATGTGTTTGCGGTATTTTAAATGGAGCAACGTCCATAGTTGTGCATTGCCCCGTAAAATAACATGCCCCCCGCGGCCGCCATCGCCACCATCGGGGCCACCCTTTTCAACAAATTTTTCCCTATGAAAATGTAAACAACCCGCCCCGCCATTGCCCGAGCGTGCGCTGAACTTTACATAGTCGATGAAGTTGGGTGAAGACATATCAGTTGCCGGTTTCCAGTTACCGGTAACAGGCAACCGGTTTAAGTTGATTTATTTTTTATCGATAATGGCGCAAACGTTTTTGAAGATGGTATCAATTTCACCAATACCTTGCACTGTCTTTAAACGACTTTGCTTATCGTAGTGTGGTAACACATGAATGGTTTTGGTGAAGTATTCCGTGATGCGTTTGTTCAGCTTTTCTTCTTCATCATCGGCTCGGTTTTCTATGGTTCTACGTTTAGCAATACGCGATCGTACTTCGGCTTCGGTAACATCTAACGCGATAACATGATGTATGGCTGTGCCATTGGTTTTCATAAACGTATCCAAAGCTTCGGCTTGTGGTACCGTGCGCGGAAACCCATCAAATAAAAAACCTTTTGCCTGTGGATTTTTATCCAACTCTTCTTTGAGCATGGCAATGGTAATTTCATCGGGCACTAATGCCCCGCTGTTCATTATCTCTTTTACCCGTTTACCTAACGGGGTATCGTTTTTGGTATGCCACCGAAACAAATCGCCCGTGCTGATGTGCACGAAGCCATACTTCTGAATCAGTTTTTCACTTTGTGTGCCTTTGCCAGCCCCAGGTGGGCCAAAGAGTACAAGGTTAATCATGCCGGTTAGTAGTTAGGTAAAAAAGGATCGCAAGATAAGTACCTGTTTTGCAATTCGCTAACCTAATTTTTCAGGTCTAGTGGCAGCATTTTCGGCAAGTTTGTACAGGTCTTTGTAATTACGGCCCAGGCCATCGTAATCTAAACCATAGCCTAACACAAATTCATCTTCCAGGTCAAAGCCCACATACTTTACATCCACCTTTTTTTCGCGGGCAGGTTTTTTTCGTAACAGCGTAATCGCTTCTACCGATTTGGCTCCAAGATCGCGCAGTTCTTCAATTATTTTTTCGAGTGTAAGACCAGTATCCACTATGTCTTCCACTATTATAATGTGTTGATTAAACAGACTTTCATCGTGGCCGATTAGGGTTTTAAGTTGCCCGGTACTGGATGTGCCCGAATAAGATGAAGTTTTTACAAACGACACCCGACACGAAACCTTTACTTCTTTTAACAAATCGGCCGCAAACATAAACGATCCGTTAAGGATAGGAAGGAACACGGGCGCTTTATCTTTATAATCGTGATTGATCTGGTTGGCCAATGCGTGTA
>DPSB01000005.1 GCA_003537495.1 Cytophagales bacterium
TAATCAAAGTTAAAGACGAAATAGATGTTGAGCTTACTATTCCCGTTTCACCGCATGGACGCATGATTAGCGGTATTCTTGATTTTATAGATGATACCAAGCCCGTTTCGTTGTGGTGGCTGCTCAACCACGAAACGAACTACGCGTTGCAAGCAGCTTATCAACTGAATCATTCTCAAAATTTTAACGATGTTGAAAAAGCAGCCTCACTCTTTTCTGCACCGGGTTTAAACCTGATGTATGCCGATGCACACGGTAACATTGGTTGGTGGGCTGTTGCTAAACTTCCGATCCGTCCCACACATGTAGTCTCAAAATTTTTCCTGGATGGTGCCAGTGGCAATGATGAGTACCAAGGGTTTTATGATTTTTCTAAAAACCCACATTCTGTAAATCCACCGTGGGGTTATGTGTATTCAGCCAACAACCAACCCGATAGTGTGGACGGAGTACTTTATCCAGGCTATTATTATCCACGCAGTCGCGCGGGGCGTATTGAAGAGTTGGTGAAAGAAAATAAAAAATGGACAGTAGAAGAAGTGAAGACAACGATATTGGATGTTACTTCACACATGCATGCCGATATCGCACATCAGTTTGCTGCTATCTTAAAAGAAGTGAATCAAACAGAATTCAATGAACTTACAACTCAGTTGGAAAGTTGGAATGGACAACACGAAACAAATCTTACAGCTCCCGCTATTTATTACAACCTGCTTGCGCAAACCATGCGGCTGGCTATGGCCGATGAAATTTCGCACGAAGCTTTTGAAGCCATTGCGGCTACTTCTGTTTTAAAGAATAGCTACGAACATTTTATTGCCAACGAAAATTCACCGTGGTGGGATATAAAATGTACCGAAGCAAAAGAACCCCGTGCTGAAATTATTGGTAGAGCTGCCACTAAAACACTTGCACTACTTAAAGCTACATGTGGCGAAAACCCAGTTGACTGGAAATGGGGAAAGATTCATACGCTTACACACAAACATGCCTTTGATGCTGTGAAACCATTACGCAGCTTCTTTAATGTAGGGCCATTTGAAGTACCGGGTGGAAGTGAAGTAATCAATAACCTGCATTTCAGTTTAGATACAACTGGTTATTTTAATGTAGATGGAGGTCCGGCCTTGCGCAAGATTACCGACTTTGCCGATGCTGAAAATGGAATTACCGTTTCACCATCCGGACAATCGGGTAATGTAATGAGCAAACACTATGGCGACCAGGCCGAAATGTTTGCTACCGGTAAATTTCGAAAGATGCTGATGAACAAAACGGAGATTGAAGCCGGTGAAAGAAAATTGATACTTAAGCCCAACAATTAATTCAAGTTGATCTGAAGATTCTTGTTTTGACTTTAACTGATTACCGACCACCGATTACTACTAATTTCAATCGAACATAAACGTGAACATCGAAAATCTTCGCCAGCAAACTCCTGGTTGCAACTACAAAATTCATTTCAACAATGCCGGAGCATCATTACCACCACAACAGGTATTAGATGCAATAACCCAACATTTGCAATTAGAAGCCATGACCGGAGGCTATGAAGCGGCTGATTTAAAAGCTACCGAAGTAAATAGTTTCTATGAATCAACTGCACAACTCCTCAATTGCAAAGCCACCAATATTGCCTTTACATCCAGCGCTACCAATTCATTTGCACGGGCGCTATCATGCATTCCATTTGAGGCAGGCGATTCTATTTTGTTGGCCAATGAAGACTACATCTCCAACCAACTTGCATTCTTATCGCTACAAAAACGATTTGGAATAAAAATTATCCGCGCTGCCAGTTTGCCTGAAGGCGGTGTAGATGTGGACGACATGAAACGGTTGATGGATCAACATCATCCCAAACTTGTTTCGGTTACACATGTGCCCAGCAATACCGGATTGATTCAACCCGTTGAGCTTGTAGGCGAACTTTGTGCTAAGCGTGATATTTATTATCTGGTGGATGGCTGCCAATCGGCCGGACAAATTCCCGTTGATGTACAAAAAATAAAGTGCGACTTCTTTACTGCAACCCTGCGTAAATTTTTGCGTGGACCGCGTGGTACTGGATTTTTATTTGTATCCGATAAAGTGATTCAACGAAAACTCGAACCGTTGTTCATTGACTTACGCGGTGCCGAATGGATACAACCCGATGAATATGCACCTCGCATGGATGCGCGTAGGTTTGAAGATTGGGAACTACCCTATCCGTTGGTATTGGGAAGCAAGGCAGCAATCGAATTGGCCGTTTCACTAGGGTTAGATGAAATTCAAAAACGAAATTTATTCTTATGTACAAACATCCGGAACGGTCTTGCGGAAATACCGGGCATTACCTTGCTTGATAAAGGCACAAACCTGAGCAGTATTATTACGGCTTCAATCCGTAATCACAAAGCTCCTGACATATTAAATGGATTACGGGCACTGAACATCAATACTTCCATCGGCTACCGCAACTTTGCGTTGATTGATTTTGATGCCAAGCAAGTTGAGTGGGCCTTGCGCATTTCGCCTCATTATTACAACACCGAAGCAGAAGTGAGCACATTGTTACAAGCCATTCGTAAATTAGTAGCATGAATTTTAAAAATGCTTTACTGAGTACGTTAATTATTGAAGTAGGCATCGCCTTGCTGGCTGTAATCAATTACGGCACTTCATTGGAAGCCTTGCAAGCTGTTACCCGGTTTTCCGGTCGTGCATCGTTGGCAATCTTCAGTCTTATCTTCTTGCTTCATAATCACCGGCATGTAAAAATAAATGCAATCCTGTCCGACAAGTATTTTCTGGTATTCGCTATTGCACATGCCATTCACCTGGCTGAATTGCTTTCCTACATTTTACTTTCGGGGAATGATCTTATTCCAATCCGCTTAGCGGGTGGCTTCGTTGCTTATGCACTTATTTTTCTGATGCCCTGGTTTCAATACAGGGTTGATACCGATCGGTTATCCGAAAAGAAGTTTAAAACCATCAAGATCATTTTTCTCTACTACGTATGGTTTATCTTCTTTATGACGTATCTACCCCGCGTGCGCGGAGAACTGCCACATGTGGGTGGTTCGTACAAAGAGTTTGTAATTCTGCTGGCCTGGGTCTCGACTATGATGGGGATAAAGATTACGAGTATGTTAAAAATGAGAAGGTAGGTTTGAGTGTGGAAAATTGATATAATCTGTGTACGATTAAACATAGATTGTGTCGCATGAAGACACGCTTCAAGGAGAAGGTGAACTACGATGTAACCGGAAAAGTATCGACTATGAATAAATTGGGAATCTATCCTTTCTTTTTAATGATGATAGTTGGCATTTTTGTTATTAGCCGAGTTATTAAGAAGGATATAAGTGAGAGATTACCTCTTAGAGAATACAAACTTACAAAAGTTGAAGATGAGATAATATCTAGGATAGAGATAAGTACAGTATCAAAAGGGCATGTTTACATTAGATTGAAAGATGGCAGTAAAGTCATTATTGGACCTTCAGTTCGCCTCGATACATCCGAAAAACTTTATGTTCGATTGTCAACTGGGGATAGTCTTATAAAGCATTCATACAACGATACACTTACTGTTATTAAGCGAACGGGAAGTTCAGAAAAATTTAAACTTTTATTTTAATTTAATTGAGAAATTCCCCTCCTCCGTGGCGCGTGTCCTCACGCGCCACCTCTTAACTACTCAACCCCTTACACCTTCACCGGCTCCCGATGCCCCACCCACGTAAACCGTTTGGTTACATACTCCGGATTGGTAAAGGATGCATTACCCGATGGATTACCTCCGGTAACATGAAAGTCGGAGAACGCTGCATTTTGATTCATGTAAATCCCGCCTGTAAGATTAAAGGATACCGGGGTAGCAGCCAGAGCCATCTCATCGGCAATCTTCTCGCGCACTCCAGAATCGGTTGTATAGGCTCCGCACGAAATAGCACCGTGTGTGCTTGCCAGTTCTTGCGCCAGCGCAATGGATTCGTCAGTGTTTTTGGTTTTAATCAATAAAGCAATCGGGCCAAAAAGTTCTTTGCTGAAAACTTCTTTTTTGGATGAATCTACTTCCACCACAACCGGTGTAGCTACCCGCGCTTGCTTAAACATTGGGTTTTCGAACGTGCGCGACTTCAACCAAACTTTGCCCGGAAGATTTACGGCTGCCTCCACCCGCTCGCAAGTCTTTTTATTTTGAACTGCACCCAATACAAATGGTCCGGCCTTTGGGTTATCAACCAAACTATTGATGTTGGTCACAAACTTTTCAGCAAACTGATCGAAGGTTACTACACCTGATGGAGTTTTAATTCCACCTTCGGGAATAAAAAAATTCTGTGGTGCCGTACACATCTGGCCACTGTAAAGATTAACCGAGAATGCAAGATTGGCTGCTACCTTATCAATGTCTTCTGCCGAATCAAGGATCACTGAGTTTACACCGGTCTTTTCAGTAAACACAATTTTACCCGGCAATGCTTCCAGGTAACTACCAAATGCGGAGTTACCGGTAAAGTCAATCAGTTTTACATCGGCATGCTCGGCCAATTCTTTGGTAATCATTTTATCATACGTATCCACAGCAAGCTGGCAGATATGTGGGTCGAGTTTATGTTCGGCCAATACATTTTGTATTTCAGCTACAAATATGGCAATGGGTAGAATAGTGCCTGGATGTGGTTTTACAATAACAGTGTTGCCCGTAATCAAACTTCCATAAATCCCGGTAACGGAATTCCAGGTAGGAAAAGTAGAACAACCAATCACTACCGAAATCCCTTTGGGCACTGCACGCCACTCTTTATTTAATTGAATGTTGAACTTGCCCATGGGTTTATCCCAAAGTGCTGCACCGGGCACACGCGAAAGTTCTTCGTAGCCAGCGGCAATTGCTTCCAGTGCACGATCGGCCGCATGTGGGCCCGATGCCTGAAAGGCCATCATATAGCCTTGGCCTGTAGTGTGCATAGTAGCATACGCTATTTCAAAAAATCTTTTTTTGATTCTTTCCAACGATTCAACCAGAATCGAAGCACGATCATTTTTTGAGATTTTTCGCCACTGATGAAAAGCAGCTTTCGATTTTGAAATCAAAACATCGGTTGTAAAAACCGGATATGAAACATTTAATGGTTGTTGCAGGTAAGGCGATTCTTCCTGTCCGGCCCAACTGCTTTCTCCGGTTTGTTTTAATTCTGTAAACCGTTTGCCTAATGTTTCTTTAAATTTTGATTGTCCATCTGCATCGGCTGTTTCACCGTAGATAGCAGGTGCGGGATGTTCCGGGTAGGCTGCATAAAACGTGCGCGCATGCAGCGCTTCAATTGCTTTGGTAAGTAGTGCGTGGTGTGAAGTCATAATTTTCTAAATAATTCAAGTGCTGTTAGTGGCGATAGTGGCATTAAATCAGTTCTATTAAAGTCACTATCAAAAGTTACAAATTCTAAACCATTTCTTTTCGTTAATTGGTACTGGTAAGAATCATCAAAATCAAGGTTATAACGAGAACTTACATCTAACATAGTAACATGTTCATTAACCGATAAGCGGTAAAGCATAACATTGCCTTCGGAGAAGAGATCGGTTATGAATCGGTTAAACAACTCAGCCCGCTTTAGTTTAAACAATATTACTCCTATCGAGTGAAGTGAAAAATCAGAAATCCCGAGTTGGTGGGCTGGTACAGTTGCAAGTAATTGTCCTACCTCTTCAGATTTTTCTTGCTCCAATAACCGTTCAAGCCAGATATTGGAATCCAACAAAAAATTTATTGGTTTCGCCATTCTGAGGCCTTCTTTTGTAAGTCCAACGCGGAGTATTGACTTTTAAAATCTTTTAGTCCGCCAGCCCAATCCTGACTCAATTTTTTTTGAGTGCTGGTATCAATTTGCCTTAGAAGTTTATCAATAAAATCCTCAAGTTCCCGAAGTGCTTCGGGCGAAAGTTTTGAAATTTTCTCGTCTATCGATTTCATACGCTTCTAAG
>DPSB01000638.1 GCA_003537495.1 Cytophagales bacterium
CTCCGGTTAAAATAATTTTGATTGGGGGCAATTTGATTTTGCGCAATTCAAGTTTCAGATCATTGATATCAAAGCAATCAAACGCCCTGCGTAATTCAAATTTTTTATATCGCTTTCCATACGTCCACAACCCGTTGTAGGCGCCTACAATACCGGCAAAGCGACCAAAAGCAACCAGCCTGTTGCCTTGGGTATCTTTTAAACCTTCATAGTCTATTAACCGGATTTTTTTTTGAAGCACAGCTTGCAAAAGTTTTCGGTTATACGGTTGCTTTTTTATGGTATGCGAGAAAAACAAATATGTTTTATCAGGCACCAGCATGTCGATAGGAACTTCTTTAATACCCATCAATATATCACAATCGTTTACCTCCGGCTGTGTACTAACATTCCGCGCTTCATATTCAGCATCTTCAAAGCACCGTACTGTGCTTTGTTGGCAAATAACCTTTGCGTGCGGAAATCGCTGCTCAATTTCTTCGGCCTGTGTTGGAGTAAACGGAACTCGCTTATCTGGTGGATTTTTACCCTCTCTGATTAATCCGATTTTTATTAATGCCATGCGTAAAGATTCAACTACCCGAAGGTAGCGACCTTTTCCTGTTCTGAAGCAATACTGTAAATGATTTAAGAAGTCTTACTCAAGAAAACTACCAAGAATTGAGCTGGACTCCTTTCGTGAGTTTCTTCCGTAAGGAGAAAGTGCCTGTACCAGTTTACGAATTGGCATTGATTGTAGCCAGACTTTACCGGTACCTCGAAGTGTAGCCAGAAAAATTCCTTCACCACCAAAAATCATCGACTTTAGACTTCCAGTAGTCTCTACATCAAAATCAATTTGTGATTCGAAGGCCACTACGCAACCGGTGTCCACCCGAAGTGTTTCATTATTTAACGTACGCTCAATAACTGTTCCGCCAGCGTGCACAAATGCCATTCCATCGCCTTGTAGTTTTTGTAAGATAAAACCTTCGCCACCTACCAAACCTGCACCGATTTTGCGATTAAATACAATGGAAAGTTTTGTTCCATAAGCAGCACAGAGGAATCCATCTTTCTGAACCACTAATTCATTATTACGGCTACTTGCTAAATCAACCGGAATAATGGTACCGGGGTAAGGAGCTGAAAATCCAACCTTAGCTTTGCGATAACCCCGATTGGTGAAGTGAGTCATGAACAGCGACTCGCCAGTTAAAACACGACTGCCGGCTGACAAAAGTTTATCGAAAATGCTTTGATTCGGATTGGAGCCATCGCCCATTTTGGTATCGAACTGAATACCCTCATCCATAAACAACATAGCACCGGCTTCGGCAATTACAGTTTCCTGCGGATCAAGTTCTACTTCAACAATCTGAATGCTTTCACCTTTTATCTGATAGTCGATTACATGCGAGGTTGCCATACTAGTTGGTTTTGTTAATGTACTTAAATACGGGATATTCAACTGGTTTGTTTTGCACCTTCGAGGTTTCAATATATTCATCCAGAAAATTCCACGTTAAAAGCCCATCATCCGATTGGGGTTCCAGTAAGTAAAAAATGAGATTGGACAGAGGCTGTGCGATTTCTACTTTGAAATCGCCTTTTGAAAACTTTTTGGTAGCAGATACAAATTTTCCATCGGCCTGAGCCATTGCATGTCCCTGAAATGCCTGCTTTGCTTTTTCGAATTTCTCAATCTGAAAAACTTCACCTTTTAATGTGGTTGACCTGGTTAGTGTTTCTACTTTAATTCCATGCAGACGCAGGTTGTCGGCAAGTTTATGAAACCGAGCCGGAATAATATAACCACTGGGCACCGTTGCTTCCAGCGTTGGTTCGAAACGCGCATGGTAGGTTACATCTTGATACTGTGCTACTTTTCCGGTGCGAACATTTTCGGTTGTGCCATCAGCTTTTTGTTTTTGGATATAATCGTAGGTAATAAAATTGTCAAGTTTTTTTAGCGGAGCCATTTTGAAGCGAACACCTTTCTTTAGAGAACCTGCACCGGCTTGCATTTCAGCAATCGTTTCAGCCTCGGCTGTTTTGTTTATGGTAATTATATCAGCTGCATGTTTGTTGGTGTATTCCAGAATTTCAGAAACAAACCTGTAGGTAGAATGAATGCGCTGATAAAATCTTTCGTGTGCGAAAGCTTCACTTAGTATAGATAACCGGTTGCGTAAACCGAATTGATTTACAAGATACCGCGGGTGATGATTGTACGTGTAAAAATTTTTAGGAGGCCAACCTTCGCGCAAGTAATAATCGCCAAAAGGCCCGAAGTTCAAATCGTATTTTGATTTTACTGTAGAAGTGATTTCGGGTAACATTTTATTGTTAACAAAATTATAAGTAGCCGGATGACCACTGCTTTGATAACCGGGCGCCCAGGTAAGTGAATAAGCATGCCACGTTCCATTGGTGGTTTGCAGATCAACAAACACTTGCGGATCCCACGGAAGTAATACGCTTGCAAACAATGCCTGTGTTTCGATGGCTTCCATTTTCATTCCATCGCGATTTAAATCCAACCCCTGACTGTTTTCGCGTAAACCTACTTCCAGCGGGCTGTCTTCCTGCGAGGGGCGTCTGCCTTTTTCCATTTTATCGTTGCTATCGGTATTATAAATGGGTGCAAACAAAATGATTTGATTGTCGAACATGTGTTTTTTATCGCCCAGTAAAATTTCGCGCATCAGTAACATCACTACTTCTTTACCTTCTACCTCGCCAGCATGAATATTTCCCTGTATGTAAACAACAGGCTTGCCTGAAGCTTTTGCCTCTACCGGGTTTTTGATTTTGTCTTTAGATAAAACCACAACCGGAATTTCTTTGCCTTCTTTGCTTACACCCATTGTAAACACAAACGCATTTTCTGATTTGGATTGAATGGCCTTAATAAAATCCATTACCTCAGCGTGTGTAGAAGTTTTTACATAATTACTCTTTTCAGGTGCGATGATTAAATCTTCTGGCCAGCTTTGTTGGGCTGAGGCCGATACTACTGAAACAAGAAAGAATACAATGAAAATAGATCGCATGGCGTTTAGGTGATGGTAAAAAATTTAACCACTTAAGTAGTGAGAAGAGGACTAACTTTTCTTCTTTTTGGGTTTTTTCAGTTCAGTGTAATCGTTACGCTCGGCAAGTTTTTTGTCGTCTACATTTTCGTTCAGAAATTCATT
>DPSB01000532.1:0-1300 GCA_003537495.1 Cytophagales bacterium
TAGAAGTGGGGCCGTTTGAGTTTCACGATAAAATCGCACTTAAAAAGAACTACAAGGAACTTGGGGTGCGGGTGGTTCCGCATGCCATTGCCCGGCATGGTTCCTACCTTAGTAAGGGGGTAATCATGATGCCTTCTTACGTAAATATCGGGGCTTATGTGGATGAAGGAACGATGGTTGATACCTGGGCTACAGTTGGTAGTTGTGCACAGGTGGGCAAGCATGTACACTTAAGTGGAGGTGTTGGTTTGGGTGGAGTATTGGAGCCGGTGCAGGCTGCCCCGGTTATTATTGAAGACAATGTGTTTGTGGGTTCCCGTTGTATTGTTGTGGAGGGTGTGCGCGTGGGGCGCGAAGCTGTTTTGGGTGCGAATGTGGTGCTTACGGCAAGTTCAAAGATAATTGATGTAACAGGTGCTAAACCTATTGAATACAAGGGCTTTGTGCCGCCACAATCGGTAGTTATTCCAGGCACCATTCCAAAGCAGTTTCTGGCTGGCGAATACCAGGTTCCGTGTGCGCTGATTATCGGTAAACGCAAAGAGAGCACTGATAAAAAGACCTCGCTTAATGATGCGTTGCGCGATAATAGCGTGTCGGTTTAATGGATGTTGTTATGTGGTTCGTGGGGACACGAACCACGGATAAATTAGTTTCTCTCACATGGTGCGTGTCCTCACGCACCATGATTTATCTCGTTTACCATAATTCGCATAGGACTATTAAATCGCTTAGCTAAATTATCTTCCATGTTAAACTGGCCGGTAAATCGTTGATTTTAAACCCTATTGGCCTGATATGAGTCTATGGTATAGCTTTTGTCATAATGAACGACAAGGTTTAACTTTATAGCCATGAAAGCGCTACTCAAAAGTGTTGCACTTATCCTTCTCTTTGGGGCTTTTACCATGTCTGGTGATAGCGAGTTTGTAACGCTTAAGAATACCAGTTTCGGTAAAGGCGAGGTGCTTAGCTATCGTGTAAACTTTGGATTTTTTACTGTAGGTAAAGCATCTACAGTAATTGATAATAAGGTGTTTATGATGAATGGGCGCCCCAGTTATAAAGTGGATGCATTTGGGGAAACTTCGGGAATGGTATCATGGATAACGAAGGTGAACGACCAGTGGGGCGCGTACATTGATACAGCCGCTTTGGTTACACATGTTTCATACCGTAAAATCCGCGAAGGCAATTATCGTAAGGACGAAATGGTGACTTATGACCACGAAAAGAATCAGGCCGAAGTAAAGGTACTGGACAAAAAGACGAATGTTTATGGAAATCCCAAATACTACCT
>DPSB01000532.1:1577-2596 GCA_003537495.1 Cytophagales bacterium
AGCCAAACTCCGGATAATGTACGGGATATGGTGGCCGGGTTTCTATACATGCGGGTAATCGATTTTAATAAGCACCAGAAAGGTGATACCGTTTCCATTTCTGGATTTTTTGAAGACACCGCCTACAACATGAAGATTATTTATGCCGGTAAGGACAAGGTAAACACCAAACTTGGTAAGATACCTTGCCACAAACTCGTACCTGTAATGCCCGACAACAAGTTGTTTGATGGCGAGAACTCCGTTACCTGCTGGATTTCGGATGATGGCAATCGGATACCGGTTAAGATTCAGGCCAAGATGTTTATCGGGAGTACCGGTATAGAGTTAACCGGTATCAAAGGCTTGCGTAACCAACTTCGGGTGCTGCAGTAAAATCCGTTATCGGGCGAAAGCCAATACAGATTCTTTGCGGGAGTTTGCTAATTTCGGGCTTTACCAAACCTAAATTTTATGCTCAAGGAATTTAAAGCTTTTGTTATGCGCGGCAATGTAGTTGATCTTGCCGTGGGTGTTATTATTGGTGGAGCTTTTGGTGCCATTGTAAGCTCACTGGTAGCCGACATTATAACGCCTATTATTTTGCAACCTGCATTGAAAGCGGCAGGTGCTTCAGATATTGCCGAATGGAAACCGGGCGGACTTCTTCTCGGTAAATTCATTGCCTCTGTTATTTCATTTATCGTGATAGCATTTGTATTGTTCCTAATCGTAAAAGGAATGAATGCTGCCAAGAAGAAAGAAGAAGCAGCCCCGGCTGCACCTGCGGCCCCTCCGGCTGATATTCAACTGCTAACTGAGATCAGAGATTTATTGAAGAAATAAATAGTTAAGGATTCTTACCGGTGTCATCGGCCTGGTCGGTGGCACGGGTAAGTTTACTAAAGCGTTTTTCCATCGAGTGCCATTGCAATAATCCGAAGGCAAGGAAACCCAACAATGTCCAGATTAATAACCCTCCGATAATCCGGCTGGGTGTAAGCACGTAGTCGGAGTAAAAGAAAAACTTAAAGGCTTCG
>DPSB01000234.1 GCA_003537495.1 Cytophagales bacterium
AAAAGAAATGAAGACGATCAAAGTAATATTGCTTTTTATTGTTCTCGGGTTTAGTAATTGCGGTAATCAACCAATAGATGAAGTATCTTCTGTGGGTATGGTTGATTCCTGGATAACAACTCCTAATAAATCAATGCTTTTAAAGCAACAACCTCAATTTAGCTTCTCCCCTGAGAAAAGTTTTTTACCTACGATTGTTGTGGACACGGCCAATTCTCTTCAGTCTATTGATGGATTTGGGTATTCGCTAACGGGGGGCAGCGCTATAATGCTCAATAAGCTTTCATCTGAAGCACGGAGCGACTTATTTAAGGAGCTTTTTCTTACTGATAATGACGGGATAGGCATAAGTTATCTGCGAATAAGCATTGGGGCGTCAGATTTGGATGAAAATGTTTTTTCATATAATGATCTTCCATCTGGCGATACCGATATCGATTTGGAAAAGTTTAGCCTTGACCCTGATCGAGTAAATTTAATTCCCGTACTGAAGGAAATATTACAGTTAAGGCCTTCACTTAAAATTATGGCAACACCATGGTCGGCCCCGGTTTGGATGAAAACAAATGGTTTGGTTAAAGGAGGTAGCTTGAAACCAGAATATTATGATGTGTATAGCAGATACTTTATCCGATATATTAAGGAAATGGCCGAGGAGGGAATCAATATTGACGCAATCACCATTCAAAACGAACCTGAACATCCGGGAAACACACCTAGCATGGCAATGACCAGCGGTCAACAAAACGATTTTATAAAAAATCATTTGGGGCCTGCTTTTAGGTCTAATAACATCCAGACCAAGATTGTGATTTTCGATCATAACTGCGATAACCCTAATTATCCAATTTCTATACTGAACGATCCTATCACTAAACCGATGATAAATGGTTCAGCATTTCATTTATACTTAGGCGAGATTTCTGCTCTTTCTACGGTACACAATGCACATCCCGATAAGGAAATTTACTTTACTGAACAATGGACTAGTGGCTTGGGTGATTTTGGTGGAGACTTGCAGTGGCACGTTAAGAATTTAATTATTGGAGCAACGCGTAATTGGAGTCGAAATGTTCTGGAATGGAACTTAGCGGCAGATGAAAATTTTGATCCACATACAGATGATGGTGGATGCAATTTGTGTATGGGAGCATTAACTATCAACAGCAGAACCAATCGTGTATCAAGAAATGTGTCCTACTATGTTATAGCACATGCTTCTAAGTTTGTTAATCCTGAATCGAGAAGAATAGGGACCAATATGCAGTTAGGCTTATCTAATGTTGCTTTCCTTACCCCCGAAGGGAAAAAGGTTTTAATTGTGCTAAATGAGAATTCAACGAGTACACAATTCTCAATCAATTATAAAAACCAGTCTGCTACTTCCGTTATTCCAGCTGGTTCTGTGGCAACATATGTCTGGTAAATAAAATTTTAGTAATAGAAATCAATAAGCACACTGCATTTAACCTTGCTTGTGATGTTGTTTAAGGATAGCAAGATGTTGTTACTGCTTTGGATATAAGTGAATTCACCATGATCGTTTACGGAATAAAAAATTGCAATACTGTAAAATCTGCACTAGACTGGTTGAAGAAGCATAATATTGAATTTGAATTTCATGACTATAAAAAATCAGGTATAACAACGGCTAAACTTACCGAGTGGAGTAAGCAAGTGGGATGGGAGAGCTTGGTTAACAAACGTGGCACCACCTGGCGTCAGTTGGATGAAACGGTACAGGCTAAGGTTACTAACGAGAAGGCAGCCATCGCATTAATGCTTGAAAAGAATAGTGTAATCAAACGACCACTCATTGAAGTAAACAATAAGGTGCTGATGTTGGGTTTTGATGAAGCTGATTACAAAAAGAAATTAAATTAACATGGGTTTATTCTCTTTCCTCAAATCTTCCAAACCAGCTTATACCGATCGCGTGTGGCGCACAGCTGATAAAGCGTTGCTGGGTATGATAACTGATGCGATGCTGGCTATTAAACAAAACCAAGTGCCGGTAGTACTTTGTTTCTTTGAAGATGAGTTTGAACAGATTACAAGATTTCTAACGGAGAAAGGTGTTCCTGCAATTCCATTAAAATTATACCATACCGAAAAACAATCAGGAGTAGTGTGGTATGCTTCGGCAAGTACAGCGCCTGAGTTTCTCTCAATACTGGCTAAAGAACCAGTTAGCATTCTATTCTTTGGCCATTACCCCATACCAACCCGTGAAAATGATCTATTGCAAAAATTGCAAGCGGTATTTCCTGCAGCTTCAATTGTATTTTATTCATCGTTAGATGAGCCAGCGTTTAAACTTTTCGGAGGTGAACGTATTACTGCTTTGCTCGATAGTTTGGGCATGAAGGAAGATGAAGCCATTGAACATCGGTTGGTAAGCAGTTCGATGCAACGGGCGCGTGAAAAAGTTGCAAGCATGGTGCGCAATGAACAATCGGCTACTTCCGAAGCCGATTGGTTTTCTAAAAATGTAAAGTCAAAGTAACTTCTTAATGTGAAAGCCTTCATCCGCAAATACCGGTATGTGTGGTTGGCTTTCGGTTTACTTCTGATCGGGTATTATTTTTCACTGCCCGATACATTATTTCAAAACTCTTATTCCACGGTTATTGATGATCGCAACCATAAATTGTTGGGTGCTACTATTGCGCCCGATGGTCAGTGGCGTTTTCCTGAAGGCAACGCGGTGCCTGAAAAATTCAAATCAGCAATTATTCTTTTTGAAGACAAACGATTTTATACCCACCCTGGCGTTGATGTGCGTGCGCTTGCTCGGGCCATGCGTCAGAATTTAGCATCGGGTAAAGTTATCAGTGGTGGAAGTACATTATCCATGCAAGTCATTCGCCTGTCGCGAAAAAATAAGTCGCGTACTTTTTTAGAGAAGGTTATTGAAATGGTGTTGGCAACGCGATTGGAGTTTCGCTATTCAAAAGAAGAAATACTACAGTTGTATGCAGCACATGCTCCGTTTGGCGGTAATGTGGTAGGTATTGAAGCTGCCTGCTGGCGATACTTTGGTCGCGATGCAACTGAGTTAAGTTGGGCCGAAGCTGCGTTGCTGGCTGTGTTACCCAACAATCCGGCACTCATTCATCCGGGAAAAAACCGGCAACAACTTAAAGTGAAACGCGATCGGTTATTGGAAAGATTAATGGCTGCGGGCACGTTCGATTCGCTTACTTATGAGCTTGCCATCGCGGAATCTATTCCTGAAAATCCTGTAGCCCTGCCACGCCTGGCGCCTCATCTTTTGGGCCGGGTTATGAAAGAAGGCTATAATGGTAAACGGGTAGTTACTACCATTGATAAATCCTTACAGGAGCGACTCAATGAACTTGTTCATTATCATCATGAAAAGTTAAAAGGTAATCGGGTATTCAATGCAGCAGCTTTGGTGGTTGATGTGAAAACGGGTAGAGTATTAGCGTATGTAGGCAACACGGCTGCTGGTTCAGCACATGGCGATGCGGTTGATATTGTAATGGCGCGCAGAAGTACCGGTAGTATTTTAAAGCCTATACTTTATGCTGCCCTGTTGGATGAAGGTAAAATGTTGCCTGCCACGCTCCAACCCGATGTACCTACCTTGATAAATGGATTCTCACCACAAAACTTTACAAAAGAGTATGATGGAGCAGTTCCGGCCAATCAGGCACTCATTCGTTCGCTTAATGTTCCGGCTGTGCATCAACTTCGAGATTACCGCTATGAGAAATTTTATGAGTTGTTGAAAAATACGGGCATTAGTTCACTCAATCAACCAGCCGACCATTATGGTTTATCCATGATATTGGGTGGAGCCGAGGCCTCCCTTTGGGAGATAACCGGACTGTATGCTTCCATGGCTCGCACCCTCCATAATTTTTTTGAAGTGCCAGGTAGTAATCGGTATAGCAAAAATGATTTTCATGCACCCATCTATTTACAAAGCGAATCATCTTTGCAACGAAACCTCGAGGCTTCTTCATGGTTATCTGCTTCGGCCATTTACTTAACATTTGATGCGCTACAGGAAGTTTACCGACCGGGTGAACAAACCGGCTGGCGCATGTTCACCAATTCAAAAAAAATAGCCTGGAAAACCGGAACCAGTCATGGCTTACGCGATGCATGGGCTATAGGTGTGAATGGCGAATATGCTGTTGGCGTTTGGGTTGGTAATGCTGATGGTGAAGGTCGCCCCGGACTTACAGGTACTGAATCAGCATCGCCCATTATGTTTGATATTTTCGGTCAGCTTTCCGGAAACAAATGGTTTTCTATTCCACAAAATGAACTACACGAAATTGAAGTTTGTACGCGTAGTGGTATGCGGGCAACAGAATTGTGCGAGATAAGAGAGAAGCAATTGGTAACGCAAAGCGGTTTACAAAGCGGTGTATGCAAGTATCATCAACGCGTACACCTTTCAGCCAATAAAAAATTTAGGGTTCATACTGATTGCGAACCGGTAACTCAACTTATTACCGAACCCTGGTTTGTATTGCCACCGGTGCAGGAGTACTATTTTAAAACCAAAAACATCAGTTATAAAAGTTTACCTCCATTGCGCAGCGATTGTGTTAATCCGGCAACGGTTATGACTATGGATGTGATTTATCCGCGGGCAAACGCACGAGTTTTTATTCCACGCCAGTTAGATGGCCAACCCGGAAGTGCTCTGTTTGAAGCGGCCCATCGCCAACCCGGAGTTGTAATCTATTGGCATTTGGATGGAAGCTTCCTCGCGTCCACACGGGGCACACATCGGGTGGCAGTTGCCCCCAAAGCGGGCAAGCACCAACTTACCCTGGTGGATGATGCTGGCAACATCGTAGAGCAAGGGTTTAGTGTTTTATCTGAGAACTAATTACCTTTGAAGCGGTAGCTTTTGTTGATTGTAAATTGAGCGCGGGTAGAGTTACCTATTTTTTAAACTTGTTCTATCTAACTCAAGTGTTATGCGCACATTTTTTTATCTGGCAGTATTCATTTTTTGCTGCTCTACTTTTGCAGGTGCTCAGGATAAACCCCACACCGATCAATCTTTATATGTTGTAATTGGAGCTTTTGGTGTGCCGCGAAATGCAATTGAGTTTACGGAGAACGCCAAAAAGCAAGGCTATCCAGCCCAGTTTGAATTGAACCCAAAACGTAAACTCTTTTACGTATATGTGCTGCATACCGAAGATCGGAAGACAGCTGTAACCGAGACGATCAAACTGCAAAAGCAATCGCC
>DPSB01000233.1 GCA_003537495.1 Cytophagales bacterium
AATTACATGCGGCCGTTTGCATTTAGAAAGAAAAAATCAACAAAGCTTAATCAATACGATATGTTTCAGAATTACTTCAAGATCGCTTCGCGCAATTTGTTAAAGCAGAAATTATACGCTGGAATTAACATAGCGGGGCTTACACTGGGGCTCACATGCTTCATGGTAATTCTATTGTATGTTCAGCATGAGTTTTCATACGATCGGTTTTATCCCAACACAGAACGCATTTATCGGGTTTATCAGAAACAAGCGGGCAATGAGTTTATGGGTAGCGATTACTTTGCCGTAACTCCCGCACAACTTGCCCTTGTGATGATGGAAGAGTGCCCCGAAGTAACACATGCCACATCCGTACAACGTACTTCGGGTTTATTATCGCATAACGATACCAATTTCTGGCAGGAAGGAATTGCAGCCGATGCGGAGTTCTTCAATGTGTTTAAAATCAACTTTAACGCGGGTAATCCACAAACAGCGTTAGCGGATGGTCGCAGTATTGTATTAACGCAGTCGTTGGCGCAAACAATTTTTGGCGAGCAAGAAGCGCTTGGCAAAGCATTTCGCTACCAGGATGTAGCTGAAGATTTTATCGTTACCGGCATAATTCCCGATCCACCTGCCAATGCATCTTTTAAATATTCATTTGTCATTCACTTACTCTATAGCTCAGGTTATGCAGAAGAAATAAAACGCACCGGCTGGAGCAACAACTCGTACTATACTTTTTTTGAAGTGGAAGAAGCAGCTTCTATTTCTGATTTGGAAAACAGGTTTGCAGCGCTTCTAAAAAAATATCAGTTGCCCGAAGACTATGCCAATTATTCGTTTAAAGATCAATACTTCGGGCAGTCGTTAACCGATTCATATTTTCAAACAGGCGTAAACTTTGATCTTGGCCAAAAAGGAAATCTGAAAGTTATTTATGCCTATGCTGCGATAGCACTTATTGTATTGTTGCTGGCGTGCGTAAACTACATGAACCTGGCCGTGGCGCGTTCGGTTAAGCGTGGCCGCGAAGTTGGGTTACGCAAAGTAGTAGGCGCGGTGCGCAAACAACTGGTAGCGCAGTTTTTAGGCGAGTCGGTTTTGATTGCATTGTTCGCGTTGCTACTGGCCATCGCACTTACGTATAGTGTGCTGCCAGCTTTCGCTAAAATTGTAGAGCGACCAGTTGAGTTTAATCTGCTTTCCAATCCGTGGGTGTTACCAGCCTTGTTGGCATTGGTACTAGTGGTTGGTTTATTGTCGGGCAGTTACCCGGCATTGGCTATGTCATCGCTAAAACCGATTGATGTACTCAAAACAAAATCGGATATAAAAATTTCTGGTTTCAGTCTGCAACAGTTTCTGATTGTGTTTCAGTTTGTGGCTTCCATTGTGTTAATCATCAGCAGTGTGGTAATCTATCGGCAGATCAATTTTATGAAGAACAAAGAATTGGGCTACGATAAAGAGAATGTAGTTACCATCTGGATAAAAGATCGCGCTCTGCGCGAGAAGTTTGATGTACTGGCGAACGAGTGGCAGCAACATCCGGGAATAATTCATGCTACCATGACCACCAGCCTTCCGGCCGATATATCTTCCAGTACGTTGATTAAAAAAACAGCATCCGATAAAGATCACCTAGCTATTTACCAGTGGTCGGTTGGAGCCGACTTTCTAAATGTATTCGGAATGGAGCTTGTAGCCGGCCGTACTTTTTCGGAAGAAATAAAATCAGATGTATCGCAAGAAAATGCCATTATAAACGAAACAGCGGCTCGGGCGCTGGGCTGGACAGCCGAAGAAGCGGTTGGAAAACAATTTGATCGCGGTGGTGCCGTAACCATTGTTGGAGTGGTGAAAGATTTTCACATGCTCTCCATGCATTTGCCCATTCAACCCTTAATGATAAACTACACAAATTTCTGGGGCCGTTTCTTTACACTAAAAATTAAACCAACCGAAGTACCACAAACCCTTAGTCATATTGAAGCGGTATTGAAAAAGAATTCAATATATCCATTCGAGTATCAGTTTCTGAGTGACGAATACAATAAACTTTATAACAGCGAACTGAAACTAGGTGAAGTGTTTGGATTCTTTACCATCACGTCTATTATAATTGCTTCACTCGGTTTGTTTGGATTGGCTGCTTTCACCACAAGCCAACGCACAAAAGAAATTGGCATCCGCAAAGTGTTGGGCGCATCGGTGCAGCAAGTGGTTTTTATCTTATCAAAAAGTTTTACATGGCGAATTCTGGCCGCATTTATCATTGCCATACCCATTGGCTGGTATGCTATGGATCTCTGGCTACAAGACTTTGCTTACCGTATTGATATAGCGTGGTGGATTTTTGCATTGGCTGGCTTGTCGGCATTTTTATTGGCGGGGATTTCCATCGGTTATCAATCCATTAAAGCTTCGCTGGCCAATCCGGTAGATAGTTTACGATCAGAATAAGTTTGAAACAACACAACTACATAGTGCCACCTGTACTCGCACAACGGTTGCTCCGTTCATTTTTACGTGCTGATCTGGTAGAAGAGGTGGAAGGCGATCTGTTGGAAAAATTCTTAGTTGAAATAGAATCGGGATCGCAACTAAAAGCAAAGCTTAACTATTGGGCGCAGGTAGTTAAGTATGTACGTCCATTCGCAATCCGGAAAAGTAAATCACTTAACCCATACGATATGTTTGAGAATTACATGCGTACCGGTGTGCGCAGCTTGCTTAAAAACAAAACTTTTGCTTTTATAAATGTATTTGGCTTAGCTATTGGTATAGCTTGCTGTGTTTTGCTCGCGCTTTTTATTCAGGACGAACTTTCGTTTGAAAAACATTTTGCAGACTACAATCGCATTTATCGCATCACTACCACACTAAATTCTGATAACGGAACAGAAACGCGTTTGCAGCGTGCCTCACCCATCATCGGGCCAACCATGCTGCGCGAGTTTCCTGAACTTGAAAACATGACGCGCGTGGTAAAAGATCTGAGCGCACCGCAACAGATTATCATGCATGCGGATCGTTCTTTTGCTCAATCGCGTGCCTATCAGGTTGATTCTACTTTTTTTGAGTTGTTTCCGTACCAATTTATTGAGGGCAATCCGCAAACAGCTTTGAAACAGCCCGGCTCGGTAGTGTTGAGCGAACAACTTGCATTTAAAATTTTCGGCAATAAGTCAGCCCTAAACGAGTTGGTAACTATTCCTACTTTTTCGGATAGTGCCGTGCTGCGTATTACCGGAGTGGTAAAGCAGCGCCAACAGCAATCGCACCTCGATGCTGATTTTTATTTTTCAGGATTAGAGCAAACACTTGAACCGATTACCACATGGGCTACCGGCAATTTTGTGTTTACCTATCTTAAACTTAAACCGGAAACAAATGTGGAAGAACTGCTCAGCAAGTTTCCGGCACTGATGCAGCAGTATGGCGATGAAGAAAACCGCGCCATGGGTAGAAAGAAAACGTTGGGATTGCAAGCACTGGAAAAAATTCATTTGCACTCTGCACACCTCGACAACCAATTTGAATTAGGTACGCGCGGCAGCATTACCTATGTGTACCTGGCAGCGGCTATTGGCTTATTGATTTTATTGCTGGCCGCTATCAACTTCATCAATCTTACAACCGCCAAAGCTTCACAACGCGCGCGCGAAATCGGAGTACGCAAAACAGTTGGAGCGCACCGCGCTAATCTCATTGCACAGTTCATGGGCGAATCGGTTGGCATTACAATTCTGGCTATGTTCATTGCCTGCGCATTGGTTTATATAACGCTACCGTATTTCAACCTATTGGTGCAGAAAGATCTTTTTGTAGGAAATCACAACCTCGCTTTTCTAATCAAAAGTTTATTGGCCATTACACTCTCTACCGGATTAATTGCCGGAGCTTACCCGGCTTTATTTATTTCTTCATTCGATGCAGTAAAGGTTTTAAAAGACAAACATTTACAATTGGGATCATCGCAGGTGTTACGGAAAGGATTAATCGCCTTTCAGTTCTCTATATCGGTTATTTTAATTTCAGGTATTCTGGTTGTGCAGCACCAACTCGATTACATTCAAACCAAACCACTTGGATTTGATGTAACCAATAAAGTGATGTTGCCGCTTCGCACAAGTGAGGCCGCCACTCAATATGCCCGCTTTCGCGAAACAGTAAAAGATATTGCAGGTGTAAATGCTGTGAGTGCTTCTTCCAATCTACCCTCTACACCGCCTACCAGCGATTGGAGTTTTTATCCGGCTGATAAAACAGAAGCCGAAGCAGTAAATCACTATATCATTTCAATTGACGAAAACTATTTTGAGATGTTATCCATCCAAAGAATGGCTGGGCGCGATTTTGTATTTCCGGCAGATGGACAAC
>DPSB01000306.1 GCA_003537495.1 Cytophagales bacterium
GTACAGAACCTGGCAGCGAAAACCTACCGCCTGCCTCTGGGCGAACTGGTGATATTTTTCTGATCATGGACTCGGTACAATGGAAAGGGCCGCTTGGTAAAACGCTTGATTCGATCTTTAGTGCTGAAATGGAGGGTCTCCCGCGTTCAGAGAAAATTTTTCACATGCGCTGGATTGATCCACGTAAACTCAACTTTGTATTAAAGCAACGCAGAAATCTGATCTATGCCGTTACGTTCGATCAAAAAACAACAGGCGCACGGCAAATCCGATCTACCCTTACCCCCGAATCACTCGAAAAAATTAAAGCTGATCCAAATCTATTCAGCCAGAATGCGCGCGATGTGTTTGCCAAAAATCAGGAAGTGCTTTTTCTGTTTGCTCAAACTGAAGCTGAGCTTATCGATCATATAAATTCAAACAAAGCCAAACTGGTAGAATATTTTAATATTCGTGAGCGAGAGCGATTAACAGCATCACTCTACAAATCAGGACAGCTTAAAGGAATGGCACCTATGTTGAGAAAAGAATTCAATTGCGAAATGAAAATTCCATTCGGCTATCAATTGGTGCAGCAGGAAGCGGATTTTTTCTGGGTACGCCAGATTAACCCAGCCGATGATAAAGATGTTTTTATCGCTCGTAAAAAATACACCTCGCAAGAACAGTTTCAAAAAGATAGTCTGATAGCATTCCGCGATGCAGTATGTAAAAAATATCTTTTTGAAGATCCTGAAAGACCCGAAACGCATCTGCTTACTGAAACATCCGTTCCTTACAAGCCGGTTCTCATTCGTGAAATCTCATTCAACAAAAAATTTGCTGTTGAAATGAAAGGACTTTGGAGAACCAATAATCTCACCATGGGTGGGCCCTTTATTGGTTTTACATTTGTTGATGAAGCCGCTGGTATGCTCTATTACATAGAAGGTTTTACATTTTCTCCAGGCAAAGACCAGCGCGAAATCATGCGCGAGTTGGAAACTATTCTTTATACTTTTAAGACAAGTAACGAAATTGCACCTGCTCAGCCTTGAGTAGCTATTTGTTTAGTGAATAAATTCTGACCGCAAATACTTTATTCCTGTTGGTTAGATTGTAACTTGCTTACTTAAGTACTTTAACCCAATTGTATGTCGATTAAAATCCGCAAACAAGACGCACTAAATTATCATACTCAGGGCCAGCCCGGCAAAATTGAAGTAGTGCCAACCAAAATGTTAAGCACGCAACTGGATCTTGCACTTGCTTACTCGCCCGGTGTAGCCGAACCCTGTAAAGAAATTGCCGCCAATAAAGACGATGTTTATAAATACACTTCAAAGGGAAATCTGGTAGCTGTAATTTCCAATGGCACCGCTGTGTTGGGTTTAGGTAACATTGGCCCTGAAGCTTCGAAACCTGTAATGGAGGGTAAAGCGGTGTTGTTTAAAAAATATGCGGGCATTGATAGTTTTGATATTGAGATTGATGAAGAAGACCCTGATGCCTTCATTAAAATTGTAAAAGCTCTTGAACCAACTTTTGGTGGTGTAAACCTGGAAGATATTAAGGCACCGGAATGCTTTAAGATTGAAACCGAGCTGCGCGAAAAGATGCATATACCCATTATGCACGATGATCAACACGGTACTGCCATCATTTCAAGTGCTGCATTGCTTAATGCATTAGAGATTGTTGGGAAAAAAATTGATGAGATTGTACTGGTAGTAAATGGTGCGGGAGCCGCAGCTGTATCCTGTTCACGACTTTACCTGGCGTTGGGTTTAAAAAGAGAAAACCTGATCATGTGTGATAGCAAAGGTGTAATTAATGCTACCCGTACCAATCTGGATGCTACCAAAGCCGAGTTTATCACCACACGTAAGCTCAATACACTTCAGGAAGCAATGAAGGGTTGCGATGTATTTGTTGGTCTTTCTGTTGCCGATGCCATTACACCCGAAGATGTTTTGAATATGGCAAAAGATCCGATTGTTTTCGCGCTGGCTAATCCTAATCCTGAAATTGATTATAACCTTGCAAAGAAAACGCGCACCGATTTAATTATGGGTACGGGGCGCAGTGATCATCCTAATCAGGTTAATAATGTTTTGGGCTTCCCTTATATTTTCAGAGGTGCATTGGATGTGCGCGCCACTGAAATTAACGAAGCCATGAAGTTAGCCGCAGTACATGCATTGGCCGATCTTGCAAAAGAATCTGTTCCGGACATTGTGTTTCAGGCTTATGGTATAGATCGCATTCAGTTTGGTCGCGAATACCTGATTCCAAAACCACTTGATCCAAGATTAATTACCACCGTGTCGCCAGCTGTAGCAAAGGCTGCCATGGATTCAGGTATTGCACGAAACCCAATTACAGATTGGGGACAATACCATCAGGATTTGTTAAAGCGTGTGGGGATTGATCAAAAACTTACCTCGCGCATTATTGAACGCGCTAAACAAAATCCAAAACAAATTGTATTTGCAGAAGCCGATCATCCTAAGATTCTTAAAGCGGCTCAGATTCTTCAAGATGAAAAAATT
>DPSB01000307.1:0-447 GCA_003537495.1 Cytophagales bacterium
AATGACTGTGTAACTTTATTAAGCTTTGTGAAAGATTGTAAAGGAATGTAAACGATTTTGCATGAATGTTCCGTGTGGAACTATTCAGTTAAAGACAATTCAAGAAGAAATTCTTAAGCTAAATTCTCACACCTTCAACATCCGAGCATTAATAGCTACTACCACCGTACTCACACTCATTAACACGGCGCCCATTGCAGGACTTAACATGATGCCGTATTGATACAGAGCGCCAGCAGCCAACGGTAAGGCAATTACATTGTATCCAGTTGCCCACACAAGATTTTGAATCATTTTTCTATAAGTAGCTTTCCCGAAAAGGATAAGGTTTACAACATCTTGCGGATTGCTGTTGACCAATACAATGCCTGCTGTCTCTGCTGCAATATCCGAACCGGAGCCAACGGCAATTCCAATGTTAGCTTGTGCAAGCGCTGGAGCATCGTT
>DPSB01000307.1:680-1666 GCA_003537495.1 Cytophagales bacterium
GTGCAAGCGCTGGAGCATCGTTTACTCCATCGCCTGTCATGGCTACAAATTCGCCTTTCTCCTGGAGTTCCTTTATCTTTTCTAACTTCTGGTGTGGAAGTACTTCTGCTAAGAAACCATCCATATCCAATGTATCGCTTACGTTTTTTGCCACTTCCTTATTGTCACCTGTAAGAAGCAATGTCTTGATGCCATTTGTGTGAAGTGTCTTGATTGCTTCGGGTGATTCTTTCCGGATCTCATCGGCCAAAGCAATAAAGCCAGCTACTTTTTCTTCTACCAGAACATAGACAATGGTTTCGGCTTCAGTCGAACCAGGAATTTGAATTTTCAGATTGTTCTCCTTCAGGTATCCGGGACTTACCACTTTTACTTGTTTGCCGTCTATGGTTGCCCGGATTCCTTTTCCGGTGATTGCCTGAAAGTCGTTGATGGTGGGCATTTCAAGTTTTAGTTCTTTTGATTTGCCAACTATACCGGTGGCGATGGGATGCTCAGAGTTTTGTTCTAAAGCCGAAGCCATAGAAAGTATTTGATCTGGTGTATATTTCTCGTTGAGAGTTTCATACCTCACTACACTGAATTTTCCGAGTGTTAATGTGCCCGTTTTATCAAACACCAGTGTTGTAATCTTCCTGGAGTTTTCAAAGGCCGTTCTGTTTTTAATCAGCAACCCATTTTTAGCAGAAATAGCCGTTGACCTTGCCACAACTAGCGGTACAGCCAGACCCAATGCGTGGGGGCAGCAGATAACAATTACCGTCACCATTCGCTCTATCGCAAAGGCTAGGTCTTTCCCAATTGTTAGCCATACAACAAAAGTTAAGGCACCAGATACCAGGGCAATGATGGTAAGCCAGCGTGCAGCCTGGTCAGCTAGTAATTCCGTTTTAGATTGGCTCTTTTGTGCATCCTGTACTAATTTAATAACCTGTGATAGATAAGAGTCCTTATTACCATGTAGCACCTCCACTTTTAATGATCCG
>DPSB01000307.1:1993-3296 GCA_003537495.1 Cytophagales bacterium
TTCCGTTGATGGAGCCTGCTATTACTTTTTCTCCTTTCGATTTTTCGACAGGTTGTGATTCGCCCGTGAGCATGGATTCATTCAAATAGCTACTTCCATCTGAAATAATACCGTCTGCGGCAATCTTCTCACCTGGTTTGATGAGAATGATGTCGCCAACGTTCAAATTTTCTGTCTTAATGTCTGTGATTTTATCACCTTGAACTAGGTGAGCTTCGGAGGGCATGAGTTGAACAAGCAATTCCAATTCGCGCGAAGCGCCCATAATGGATTTCATTTCGATCCAATGGCCGAGTAACATAATCAGAATCAATGTGGCCAGTTCCCAGAAGAAGTCCATACCAGTTAATCCAAATACAATAGCTACACTGTAGACATACGCCACGGTTATGGCTACCGCAACAAGCGTCATCATTCCAAGTGATTTACTCTTGACCTCATCCTTCAGGCCAATTAGAAATGGCCATCCTCCGTAGAAATAGACTACTGTGGATAAAACCATAAGCACATACGAAGAGCCTGTAAACATCCAATGGACTCCAAGCCAATGTTGAATCATGGGTGATAAGGCCATGATGGGTAGTGTTAACGCCAACACCAAGTAGAATCGTCTTTTGTATTCATCGATCATTCCGGCATGGTGCGCATGACCTGACTGGTCGGAATGTTGATGCTTATGCCCCAAATGTTCATCTGCTTTTATTTGAGTGAGCATTTGGCGGCTTTTATGCTGATGACCTAAATGCTCACCTTTTGATTTTGTATGCGGAACCAAATCCATTCCACACTTCGGGCATTTGCCTGGCTCATCCTTCACCACTTCGGGATGCATAGGGCAAGTAAACTGGTTATTTACGTGTTGATGTTCCATCATGAAAAGATTAGGTGTTAAAGTATTCTGTTTACTCTGAACGCAATACCAGTTTTACAGTCATATCCACGTCATCGTAAACCAGCTTGTCGCCCAGGTTTTCAAAAAACGACTGCGAACCAAACTTTACATCATACTTACTTCGGTCAAATACCAGGGTGGCTTCAGCAATGGTTTGGTTATTTATTGTATTGACCTTTGCTGTAAACGTGATAGAATTTGTCTTTTCCTTAATGGTTAGATTTCCTGTCACAGTATATTCGTTTGTTGACTTCGGTTCTACCTTAGTAATGACAAACTTTGATGTAGGAAAGCGGACTACAGAAAAAAAATCTTCTGATTTTAAATGATCTACCAGACGTCTGTTTGATTTTTCATCTGTAATATCAGCACAGGTAATGCTGGTCATGTCCATTTCAAAGGTGCCACCGG
>DPSB01000307.1:3520-9760 GCA_003537495.1 Cytophagales bacterium
CCATTTCAAAGGTGCCACCGGTTAGTTTATTTTTATTGAATGTTAGATGTCCTGCTGAAAGTTGTATTTGCCCGTAGTGTTCACCACCCAATTTTTTCCCCGTCCACTCCAGTGTACTTTTCTTCAGATCGATGTCAGTTTTTCTGGTGTTTCCTTGGGCAAACGAAGAAAGTGACAGTAATGCAAATAGTGTGATAGATACAAGCTTCTTCATTTTACTTTTTGCCGGTTTTCGTTTCCCATTCATTACGCAGTTTCTCGTTTGCTGCGATAACCTGATCAAGTTTTTTTGTTGTGGCCAATTCGGTGGAGGCTTTCAATGTTTTAATAGCCGCTGCATAGTCATTCATCGCGGCTTCAATCTTTGCTTGCAGTTGAAGATATGCAGCATCCTGCGCTTTGCTGTTGGCTATTTGAACCCACGCATAAGCCTGCTTCAAATCCTTATTGTTGTTGAAGTAGTAAGAACTAGATTGATAGAAAAGACTAGCGCGGTCTTCTTTCTTTACATTAATCCGATCATTGATCTCTGCCATTACTTTTTCGTCCACGTTCATTTTAATGGTGAGCTTCACCTGTGTATTCTCCCACAGTAAAAACAATCCTGCTTCTTCTTTGGTGAAGTCATTTACTTCAATGGTAAATGTTTCGTAGTACCGTGATGATTTCTCAGGCTTTACCGTAAAGCGAACCAGGTCTTGCTCTTGCGTGTAATCGGAAGTACCGTGCATTTCAGTAGCCTTGTTGATCACGATTGTCCATTCATTCTGGTTTGGAATGGTGAAGAAAGAGTATGTACCCCCTGGAATATCGTTGCCATTTAGCTTTACGGCTTCAGAAAATCTAATCGTGGTTGCATCGTGTGCACCTGTTCGCCACATCTCTCCAAAAGGAACAATACCTCCGAAAATTACTCTGCCACGGGCGCTGGGGCGAGAGTATTTTACCTCCACCTCTCCAAAGCCAATCTGCTGTTTAAATGCAGCATCTGTACTAGCTGGTGGTAAATTAAGCTGTGCCCTTACGGAAACAGAATATACGAGTGCAATGGCGATGACTATTATAATTCTTTTCATATTGGTTGGTTGAATTTATTTGGTAAAAATCTTTTTGAGGGTGCGCGATGAAATGGTATATAATACAAAGCCCGACATTACTGTGAGTAGCCCGAATACAGAGAGTATTTTCAGCAACCAGTTGTTAAAATTGTCGCGTCCGGCATAGTCCATTGTATGGAACATCCATAGAAAGTCAAATGCCCGCCATTGGTCGTGTCGAATGGATTGAAAGGTTCCGAGTTCTGCACTTATATATACAGTGCAATCGGGATTCTTAAAACTTACTGCCCAAGCAGGTAAAGGCTTCTCTCGGTATTCATGATGACCATCAGCCTGATCCAATAAGAGCACCTCACTTACCTCTGCTCCTTGCACGACTTGTTCTTTCGCTACAGCAATTCCTTCTTCTTTGGTCAATGATTGTTTCACTTCGCCTGTAACTGCATCGGCCAAAGCATAGTGCACGTGGTGATGCATTCCCTCACCGATATGACCTGAAAAATAGGCAATCTGATAAACAGGCTTGTTGAGTATGCGAATAAGGTGGACGGAGTGAATTGAATCAATAGTTTGCGTTTGCTTCAGTTTTTGAATAGCATCCGTAGGCGAAACAGTTGAAACATCAGCAGAAAGAAAAGCTGGCGATTTTCGCAGATGGTCGCCATGCACGTTATCTATGTCGCTCCAGCTAAAAAAAAGGCCACTGATAGTCCAGCCTAAGAACTGAATGCCAATGAATAGACCAAGGTAACGATGGATTCTGCGGATGAACAGATTTTTATTTTTAATCATAACTTCAGTGCGGTTTAAGGATGGTGATCCATTTCTAAATATTTACCAGGGGATTTATGCTCAACGGCATTTATCTCTCATTTTTGTGGATTTTAACAAATTCGATGTGATTTTCCTTCGATTCGAAATAGCATACCTTGCCAGACCTGTCGGGGTGCATGCAGATAAACGCTTTTGCCTTACTGATTCGATTATTGCTGACCGGATCAATTGCGTAACGTTCTACTTCGCTTAGTTGAATTGTTGATATGCAAGGCTGACTACAAGCGTAAAAGTTGCCCTCCTGATTAGGCACTAACATTTGCTCATGTCCATTCATGAATGCATTGGTGGCCATACAAACTTTGTTAGGGTCAATCAGTTTTTCAATGCCAGGATGTGATGCTTTATAGTCATTCTTCTCCTCGGCACCTTCTTTCTCGTACTTGTAAATGCCAATCACTGCCCAGGTTAGTGGGATAATCAACGCCAACACACCAAAGGAATTCAGCAGGATATTTCTCCGTTTTTCCTTTTGGTGCTTTCTGCCAGATGCACTTTGTTTCACACGTTTAATTTTCATTGGCATCTACTGTGGTTATGGTTTGCGCGAGGAGTTGTGCATGTGCACAATTTTCCATGTGCCATTTTCCTTTTTCAAAAAAGAAGACGCCACGCCTTTCCGTTTGATTTCGGAGTTGTCCTTCTTCAACACAATCGTGTAGTTGTAGGTCTCCACGGCAAAAGCATAATCACCAGTAACTGTTACTGTCACGTTGTAAGGATCAAATTTGAAAGACGCAAAGTCGCCCAACTCAGGGCCGATATGATGGGCAAGATAATCCTGATACGTGCCCTCTACTTTACCTGATTCAATAATCTGGCTGTTGGCGACAAACAACACGTCTGTCCCTTTTACATCCAATTTTTCAAGAGCGCTTTTATAAGATGATAAAACTTCTTTTACTTTCTGCTCATCTGTCTGCGCGAAGACGAATCCAGAAAACAAAAGGAAGACAAGTGATACAAATAGCTTTCTCATAGTTGATTCTTTACGGTTATTGAATCGTTTCCTTCACACTGCCGCATTTTAACATCTTATCACCGAAGTAGGGATTCTTGATCTGCTTTTCGTTCGATAGCCAGTAAGCGCCTTCGTTACCATTGGCCATTGGGCAGTATTCCAAATACAATGCACCTGTCGAGAGTTGACCGCCTTTAACCAGCGTGGACATTTCGTTACTTACCGTACTAAATATCTGACGCTGTTCGTCTAAAGCATTTGTACTTGCCAGCTTTGTGGTTGCTGCAAGTGCATCGGCAGAACCCTTTACGCCCTTTAGTGACTTCTGAAGTTCGCCAGCTGCTTTTTTTGCTTCATCGGCATTGGAAGCAACCAAAGCATCTTTCAATTTTAAATACAGTGTGTATGCATTGCCGAGTTTAGCATCTTTGAAAGTTGCTGCTGTTGTTTGTGCTTTGGCCTGATCGTGACCAGCATGGTCGTGTTGTGCGAAAGCGATTGTGCAGCTTAGTACAAGCGCAAGTGTAATCCATTTGGTTTTCATAGTTGTATTTGTTTAAAGTGTTTTAAATAATTTCAAAATTCAGCATCATGCCATCGTCTTCATGTTCCAGGTTGTGACAATGAAAAACAAAGACTCCAGTATAAGTGGGAAAGGTCATAATTACCCTAACCTTTTCGCCTGGCATTAATAGTACTGTATCTTTCCAACCCTTTTCAGTAGCGATCAGATTTCCTCTGCCACCCGTGCGTTCCAATATTTGAAATTGTACGCCATGTATGTGCATGGGGTGAATTTCATCACCCATCCGGTTATCGAATTCCCATATCTCAGTTGTGTTGGCTTGAACGGTTTCATCAATTCTATCCATCTCAAAAGTTTTACCTCCGATCGAGTGCCTGCCCATGCCTCCATGCCCACCCATACCACCGACCAGCGCAGCAATGTCGAATGTGCGGGTAGTAACTGCCGAGGCAGTAGGAATGACGTTTATTGTTGAAAGATTTGTAGGAAGAGTAAATGCAGGTGCAGTCGCCTGCTCCACTACAAACTTCATGATGTTGTATTGTTGTCTGCCTTGTACATTATATTGACTGAACTTTTTACTCAGCAGGTATACCGATTGACCGAGTGCTAACCCCGAAAAATCAATCAGCACATCGGCACGTTCCCCGGGCGCGAGCATGAGACTGTTTACGCTTTCAGGAGCAGCCAGCAACCCCCCATCAGCACCAATCACATGAAATGGCATTCCATTAGAAAGGGCAAGGTTGTAGACGCGGGCAGTTGAGCCGTTTAGCAACCTTAATCGATGCCAACCCTTCGCCACACTTGCATATGGCGCATAAGTTCCATTAACAATAATTTGTTCACCCAAATACCCCGTCATGATTTCATCTTGACTTGGTGAATAGTCAAGGGAAGAACCAGAGAAACGTTTATCCTGAATAATAAGAGGAATTTCAAAATCGCCAGTTGGAAGATTAAGTGCAGCTTCTTCACTGTCTGTGACAATAAACATTCCGGCCAATCCCATGAACACTTGTCGTGCAGTAGCTTCGTGTGGATGAGGATGATACCAATAGGTTCCCGCACGTTGATTAATGGGAAGTGCATAGGTGAATGAACTACCTGCTGCAATCAGATCCTTTGGGTGGCCATCCATATCTTCAGGCACAATCAATCCATGCCAATGTATATTTGTCTCTTCTCCCAAATTGTTTTGCACCTGAACGCTCACCGTTTCGCCACGTGTAGCTTTTATGGTGTTACCCAACAAGCCATTTCGATAGGAAAGGATGGAGGAAGAAGAACCATTCAGTAGCTGTCCAGTTGTTGTCTGCACAATTAGTTGTGTATTACCTTCTACAACAACTGGTTTAAATAAGGCTTGAGTAAAACCACCTTCTACAATCCAATTGGCCTCACCCATCATATCTTCTTCGGTATGGCAGGCACTAAGTAACAATGATGAACCCGCCCATGCTGTGATGGCTGAAAGTCCGGTCTGTTTGATGAATTCTCTTCTTTTCATAGAATAGATTGATTAGGTTTTTGTGCACTGAAAATTCGTACAGTACCCACCATTGTTTTGAAAACTCCTGTTTCGTTTACTTTCAGAAAGCCTGTTTCACGAAGAGCAGCAGGCAATACATTTTTTACACTGTCTTGCGTAGTCTCGAATCCATCCAAAAGCTGAATAGTATAAAAACTCGTTCGCTGCAACACATTAGCAGGCTTGGCAAAATCTGCAATATTCACCGTACCCGAAGGTTTAAGTACTCGCAGAATTTCTTCCAAGGCACTGTACTTTTGGCGTAAGGTGAGGTGATGAAAAACCAGGCTTGACATAACCTTATTAAAAGAGTTATCAGGGTAGGGCAGCCTACCTCCATCGTAAAGCTTTGTTTGAATGGTTAATCCGGCTCCCGCTACTTTCTTCTTTGCTATTGAGAGAATTTTTTCATCGATGTCGACACCATAAAACTCTGCATGGCTATGTTTTAGAGCAGCCATGATGGATAGTGTTAACGATCCGCAGCCAAAGTCAAGCACTTTATCATTTGCTTGAACATTCATCTGGTTGATCAATGCATTTTTGAACTTTCGTTCCGGCATGGTTAGTTGAAGTACCGGATCGTAAATTCGAGTCAACCAATCATACTTGAGAGCAGGTATATAGTTTTTACTATCGGGCATACCGGGTTATTTCAATGTTACTTCAACTTCTCTTTCACTTCTCCGCACGTAAGCATTTTGTCACCAAAATACGGGTTGCGGATTTTGTCGTCATTACTCAACCAAAACGCACCCTGGTTGTTGAACGCCATCGGGCAAAACTCATAATAGGCATTGGTGCCACCTAAACCGTAGGCCTTAATGCTCTTATACAGATTATCCGAGAGTGCGCTAAATCCTTCGCGCTGAACTTCAATGTCATCTGTTGCTTGAATAGACTGGAGTGAGGTGTTAAGTCCGCTTACGAAATTCATCCAGTCGTTATGCGCAGCACCGGTCAGTAATTTCATATCCACCTTACCAATAGCGGCAAGCGTAGTGCCCGCTTCTGCTTTTATCTTGTTGACATCAGAAGAGACGAGGGATTCCTTTAGTGTGATATAGGATGTAAACACGCCTGCCAATTGCTGCTGAAAAGCGACATCAACCGTAAATGTTGGTTCGGCTGCTTCGGCATAGTTTGATGTGCTGGATACGTGTTGTGTGCTGTCCTGGTGTTCATGCGTATCGTGATTGTGAGCATCGGCTGATTCTTTTTTACTGCCGCAATTGAATAAGATAAATGAACCAGCAGCAAATAGGAGTGAAGCGAGAATTGATTTTGTTTTCATAGTTGTTGGTTTGTTATGTAATTAATTAAGGTTTAC
>DPSB01000470.1 GCA_003537495.1 Cytophagales bacterium
CATGAATTGGTTCGCGCACCCGCTCGTGTGTATCGGCACCACGAATATAATCAACTCCTTTTACAAACGGCATATTAGCCAAACCTACTTGTTGGGCCAACCCCATGTGAGTTAATAGTATTACGATGTTACAACCTTCATACTCGCGCAGTACTTTAATATACTTAGCCACATTTTTTTCAGGTTGTGTAAAGAGGATACCTTCACTATATGCCGGAGATTGTCGTTTGGGCGTAAGCGGATCGTTGTAACCAATAAATCCAATTTTAAAATCGCCAAAGCGCCTTACATAGTAGGGTGGAAAAATCAAGTCGCCATTAAATGCATCGTTGGTTTGATGAAACATGTTGGCGCAAACTTTCGGACTGTTATAGGCAAACATATCTTTCATCATCATTTCTTTGCCATACACAACCTCCCAATTACCAGGCAGCATCAGGTCGTAACCGATGTTATTCATAAGCGGAACAATAGCCCGGCCTTCGCTCAACGCAGCCACGCCTCCACCTTGAAAACAATCGCCACCGTCAATCAACATGGTGTTAGTCGGATTTTGTGAACGCAACTTTTGAATCATCGATTTTAAAACCGCATACCCACCACGCTTTTTATAAACCGGTTTTCCGGCTTCCATAAAAAACTCATCGTGCGTAAGTAACTGCGCATGTATGTCGGCTGTTTGCAGTAGCGTTACGATTTTAGCTTTGTCTTGCTTTACCGCACCATTCGCAAACATCTCTTTGGTTTTAAGGGCACCGTCATCCCTGTTCAATGCAGAAGCTGAAACCGGAATCAATCCTCCGCCAATACCCAATGCCAAGCCGAGGTTACCTGCTTTCTTTAAAAAATCCCTCCGGCTGTTTTCAGAAATCTGCACATGCAGTTCTTTCTCTTTATCAGAAATTGTTTCGCAACTTTTGCAAGCGCATGTTGGTAAGTGCAGATTCATAATGAGGTAGATTAAGTGTGCGTAAACTATTTGGTTACCGGTTTACCCGCTGCCTGCCACGCTTGTATGCCGCCACTTAATTCAAACACTTGTGTAAAACCCTTTTGCCGCATAATCTTTGCGGCTTTGTTGCTTCGTACTCCTGCTGCACAATACACATAAACCGTCTTATCTTTTTGCAAGGTGCTGAGTTGTTGCTTAAAATTACTGTCATTCACATTCATCAATTTTGCCTGAGCTAAATGACCGCCATTGTATTCGCTGGGCGTACGCACATCCAATACAACTTTTTCCGCTTGAGTTGCAATCTGTTCTTCAAAATCGGCAACAGACAAAACAGGGCCTTGTTGAGCTTGTGTGCAGGCCGCGCTTATTAATAAAAGCACAACCACCAGTGAGTTTAACAGTTTCATATTTAAAATATTTAATGGTTAAGGTTATGAATAATTAAATTATAAATCAGAAGTAATAGTCCGCTACAACTGAAAGCAAGTGCGTATTTACTTTATTGTGAAAGGTAGTTGGCAAAGCTTCAGCATCACTGCCCAATGCACCTTTAAACGAATAAAGCAAATCCAGTTGCAGTCCTTTTAAAAAATCGGTAAACTGATATTGCACTCGTGCATTAAGGTGATAGAAATCGGGCATTGAATATTTGTTGAGTTCTGCCTGATCAACCGAAGGCATCAAGTACACACCAGCCTGTGTTTGCAATGCAAGATTTTTGTTGTTGAGGTTTCTTTTATTCTGCACCATTACTGCGTGTACATCTCCCGCACCTTCTACCCTTTCACGATTCATGAAAGTATATAACGATTCAACACCCCACTCGCGTGGAAACAGGAATCTACCATGTGCAGTAATGCGGGTATAATTCAAGCTCCATTCATCGTTTCGCGTTAGATTTGTTCGGGCAATACGGCCACTGAAAATATGCGTTTGCTCAGCTTTTGAAATATATTGTTGTGTAACCGATAACGTATCGTTGTATAATGATTGTTGAAAAAGATATTGAACTCCGAATAACCACTGTGTACTATTATGCTTATGTTTTACTTCCGTTTTTAACAAGGATGTACTCAACAAATCGGGAGCATAATAATTCCAGGCCTGGATGTTTGCTTGCGGGGTGGGAACAAACGTTACATTGCTGATGGCAATGCCTTTGGTTTTAACATGACCGGCATATTCAGCACGCTGACCATTTGCAGCACGCCCCATCGGGTACACCCCAACTGATTCGCCCGTATCAAACCAATGGATGGTGCTTCGTGGCGATGTGCGCCATAACCATCCGCCTTTCAGTTTAATTTTTTTCCATTCATTCCATTCACCAAAAAATCCTTCTTGCAGATTGGGTCGCATACGGCCATCCTGCAAATTGATGAGTGGTGTTTTCAAATGAAACTTTCCGAATTGCAAATACGAATGATTCTCCTGCGAGAAATAATAGCGCAAGTATAAATCTTCCAATCGGTCAAGATCATCGTGATTATCCGGATTGCTGACATCAAACAAACCAATTTCATACCGATTGGAGAACGGAGATCGAGGGCCGAGGTGCGATGAAGTAAGATTGTAAATAATAAAGCCCGACATCCCAACCTGAAAATTTTTAATCACAGGCGAAAAATATCCTAACCCACCACCTACACCCAACGCGTAATAGTCCGGATATTCGTGGTGATTAACCGTTGACATAAAAAATGAACGCAAATGCCCTTCGAACGTACCGTACTTGCGCAACACATTACACAAACTATCGTCTGCAATGCATTGCTTATCGATAACAGTACGCCTGGCCGACCAACTGGCATCCTGATGTTGCCCCTGAAGTTGAAGGCCAATCGTTAAAAATAAAATAACACCAACAATCCGCTTCATTACTTTTTAAGCTTTCGGGTTTCAACAATGGGTGCAAACGGACCGTACTTATGTTGCTGTTCATTAAAACCATCAGCAAACGGACCAAACGGATGATCAATTGGTTTTTTGGAGATATCGGGCCAATCGCTGGAAAGATCTTTTTCAGGGCGCGGCAACGAGTTTACATACGCAGCAATGTTCCAGGCTTCTTCATCTGTTAGTTGTGGTTCATTATAGGTAGAACCCAGCGGCATATTTGCTTTGATGTAGCCTGCAAATCGCGATAAGCGATACAAACCTGCGCCATCGTTATAACTATCTTTTCCCCACAAGGGCGGATACGTCCACGAAGTTGCATCAGCTGCTTTTATACCTTCACCATTTTTTCCATGACATACCACACACTTGGCTTCATACGCTACTTTTCCCTTAGCGGAATCGGCCGGATAGTTCAGGTATGGAAGTTCAATTAAACCAGAACCTTTTGGACTTTCTCCCTTCGGAACACCTGTGCCCAACCATTTGATGTAACTAACCATCGCTTTCATTTCGCGCGAATCATTAGATAAAGCATTACCATTTAAGCTTCGCTCAATACAATCATTCACACGCTTCTCTATTGTTTCTTCTGAACCTGATCGTGCACGAAACTTAGGATAGGTTGATGCCACCGCACTATAATTGTTACCAAAAGGTTTTGTGCCGGCATCGAGATGACAGTTCTGGCAATTCATACCATTGCTAATGGCCATCACTTTTCCTTGCGGACCGAGGTAATCGGCAGTATGTGCAATCAATTCTCTTCCATAGCGAATTTCATCACCACTTGCATCTGTGGGTATTGTGGTCTCTGCTGGTGCCTGCCACAGATTATCGACAGGCTTAATTTCTTTAGGAGCGACTGGTGTTTCGAACCATTTTACAAATTGAGAAGGCCCAATCACCAAAGTGGCTATAACAAACACCATCGAAAAAATAACAACCCCCAACAAGGCCATAAGCCCGCGAACTAATTTTAACAGGGAGTTATCATTTTTTAAGTGTTGATTCATCTTCTTAAACGGATTAAAATGTAGAGCTTCCGTTCACTCCAGAATCAATGTGGAAGTTTATCGCGAAGTAAACCGTAGAACCAGGTGCCGGCAATAGCGCTGAGCAGGGTTACAATCACCACTAAAAAACCACTGCCTATTTGTGCAAACAGCGGACCGGGGCAAGCACCGGTAATGGCCCATCCTAAACCAAACATGGTGCCTCCGATTATATTTCCCCATTGAAATTGTTTATCGTGAAACACTACCGTTTCGCCCTGCATGGTTTTTACTTTGAATCTTTTAATAATCCAAACTGAAATCAATCCCACCACAACGGCCGTACCAATTACACCATACATGTGAAATGAATGCAAGCGAAACATTTCCTGAATGCGATACCACGAAATAATTTCTGCCTTCACAAACACGATTCCGAAAAGCATACCCACTACTGCATACTTGATGTTCGATCCAATCAACGATTCTTTCGATATCTGATCGTTAGGGGCTTCGCACTCAATCGGGTGTTCAATCACTACAGGATTAGCTTCTATATTCTGATTTATATTTTGCATTGTTGTACTTGAATAAGGTTTATAATACACGCATTAACCACGGAAAAACAAGATGCACCATGGCAAAACCACCAGCCATAAAGCAGCAGGTTGCCACCAGCGATGGCCACTGCAGCGTAGATAAACCCATGATGGAATGCCCGGAAGTACAGCCCCCGGCATAGCGGGTTCCAAAGCCTACCAGAAATCCACCAAAAACGAAAAACACAAGTCCTTTAAGTGAGAACAGATTTTCGAAGGAGAATAACGAAGCGGGCATTAGTTCATGATCTGTGGTAATATTCAGCGCCTGCAATTCCGCAACTGTTTTTTCTGATACCTGAATCGGGTCGGGGTTGCTTAATAGTTGTGTGGCCACTAAACCACCTATCAATACTCCACCTACAAAAAACAAATTCCAGATTTCCTTCTTCCAATCGTATTGGAAAAATGAAATTTTTGCTGGAATGCACGCAGCGCAGATGTGCCTGAGCGAGGAAGAAATTCCAAAGTGTTTATTTCCGAGCAGCAAAAGAGCCGGAACGGTTAGTCCGATTAATGCGCCCGCTACATACCAGGGCCAGGGTTTTTGTATTATTTCAAGCATGTAAAACTGATTTATAGTTTACTTTTATCAATATACAACAAAAGTAAAAACATGACTTTAATCAGTCCGTAACTAATGTTACAGACATACTTTTTCAATATTTAAAACAACAATTCTTTTCCTAAGATATAGAAGCCCATCACCAGCACAAACCAACCGAAAGCCGGTTTTAGTTTTTCGTTAGGAATAAAACGCGTCAAGTAACTTCCTGCCAGAATACCTACCATGGCAAACGCTGAAAACACAAGCATGAATTTGTAATCGATGGCTTGGCCAGCACCTAAATCTCCGGTAAATCCAATCAACGATTTAAGTGCAATTATCATTAACGATGTACCCACTGCTTGTTTCATGGGCAAACCGGCCAACAATACTAATGCGGGTATAATTAAGAAACCGCCTCCTGCTCCCACCAAACCAGTAATACCACCAACCAACAAGCCTTCCAGAAAAATAACTGGGTAATTGTAGTTGATGTCGCCCGCTTTTTCCTTAGTATTTTTTGGCTTACGAATCATAGAGATTGAAGCCAACAACATCAGTAAAGCAAACAATACCATTACAAACAGAGGCTTTGTAAAAGTGAATGTGCCAATCGAAAAAACAGGATCGGGAATAACCGGAACAATAAACTTACGAGTGGCATATACTGAAATGATGGATGGCACACCAAACACCAGCGCGGTTTTTAAATGTACATTGCCTGCTTTAAAATGGCTGTATGAACCTACCAGGCTGGTGAGGCCAACTACAAATAAGGAGTATGCAGTTGATAACACCGGATCAACATCAAACAAGTAAACCAAAATGGGTACAGTTAAAATGGACCCACCACCGCCAATCAATCCCAACGAAAGCCCCATTACGATTGATGCAATAAATCCTGCTATTTCCATTCCGGCTAATTTTTTTACAAACTTACCCGCACAACCTGACGGAAATCAGTAACCAAGATCACACAACAATGGATAATTATATGCGTAACCGACATCACACAGATACTCTGCTTAGTTTATTAGCTTTGTCGATTAAAATTCGTAGCACTTGATTTTACAGGTTTTTGTTATTGGTCTTGTAGCCAGCTTTATCGGATCTATTCCGCCCGGCACACTTAATATTATGGTGCTGCAAATGGGCCTCGAAAACAAATTGCGTATTGCGTTGCGATTTATTCTTGCCGTTGCAATTATTGAATATCCCTACGCCTGGATTGCAGTGGAGTTTGAACACCTGATAACTTCCTCGCCTATTGTACAACAGAATTTTAAACTTCTGGCGGCAGTGGTTATGCTGGCACTCGGCATTTTAGGATTGTGGTCGGTACGAAAACCTTCGCCATTAACTGTAAAACTTCAGGAAAGTGGTTTCAGAAAAGGATTGGTGTTAAGTATTCTCAACCCGCAAGCTATACCGTGGTGGATTGGCATGACTGCCTACCTGAAATCGCAAGGCTGGATTGTGCTGGACACCGGTTGGCGACTGCATAGTTATGTATTGGGAACTTCGATTGGTGTGTTGCTCTTATTATTACTACTGGCATTTATGGCGCAAAAGCTTGCATCCATCATAAAGCATAACCGCGTGGTAGCACTTTTGCCGAGTATAATTCTACTGATATTGGGATTAATTGCCTTAATCTCTTACCTCACCACTGAACTATCGTAGAAAAAAATTTAGAGTTAAGCCTCAGGCCTTTTGTAGAAATTATCAATTGGTGTTTATGTAAACTTTTGCTGTTTTACAGTTTGATCCTTTACAGACCTGATACGTGATACTATCCGTTTTACCTATAAGTGCAGTTGTTGGTTTATAGATAATTGAAGACATGCTATACCCGGTTGCTTCGCCATAATGCGGCAACCCAATAAGACTGCTTGAGTAGGCAGACCTATTACCCGGTAAATAATCATTTGCAAAAACCGACAGGTAATGGTTGATTCCTAACGAATCGCGGCTAATCATGTAAGTATCATTAAAAGGAACAAAGTTAGGATCGACCGGCTCTTCTGGTTGAATGAGTACACGTACTTTTCCGTATGAACATCGGGAAGTATCTGTTGCTGCTGCTAGTTTGTAAATGAAACTATCAACACCTACGTATCCGGCTTTTGGAAAATACTTAATCTTATTATCCATTAATTGCGCAATACCATGAATCGGGAGGGCCTCAAGAGAATAGTTAATGTGAAGTACAGCCTGAATTGAATCACATATAAGATCATTCTCCAGCACATCAAGGATAAGATTTTCGCCATCATAACTGCGTGCATAATCTGATCTGGCATAAAGCCCACAGGGCAGCACGGAAGGGTCTTCAGAAATTGTAATCACTACTGTATCTTCTGCCAATAATTTATTACTCTGGTTATAAACAGCAAACCGAAAAAAATCCTGGCCGT
>DPSB01000489.1 GCA_003537495.1 Cytophagales bacterium
AGGGGTTTATGAATTGCTGAAGTAAAACCCCCTCACCCCGTCCTCGTACCTCGGCCACCCATATCCCGAGGGAGAGGGGAGGGTGAAGGATTTAATTCCAAACTCAATCATCTTATTTTCCTTTCTAAAAAAGAAACCCGACCTTGAAAAGAAAATCTCATGTACCTACTCATTCCTGGTCGGCATCATTTACTTACCCAGTTTCAATTTGATTATCTCTTGGGCATAATAAATAACCCGTTACAAAGTACGCTGGATATTAATGGTAGTCCCATTCAGGAAGCGAGTAAGATTGAAGCAATCATCTTTGCAGTTACATCCGCTAATCACTGCAACACGCGTAGAAATCCCCTACCTTTTTATATTCGCGCATTAGCGATTGAAGAATTCGGGAAACAGCTTTCTAGTCCCTGTTTTATTTATGGCATTGATGATGTGGGCAACGTAAAAAATTTCGCTAGCTATACGATCAAGCGCATAAAACACGAAAGCGAGAATCAATTCAACCTCACCCCTGAAAATACATTGGTTGTTTGCTCCACGCCCGTGCTCAACATGTATCAACAAGAAGGATTTCGAATTCTGCCTGCCGAATTAAAAGACGGCACTACTTTTCAACTCTCGCATACCATGCCTTGGGAAGTAGTTGAAGGAATAGCCGTAACGCCCGATTGGGAGGAAAACTTCAATGCACAAACACTCATGCATGCAGCCTCGTACAACATTTGGAAAAAATATAAACTAGGCACAAAAGTTCAGGGATTGTTCCGCGACCAGATGATAAGCGATGATGGCGACATCACCACCACCCGCGATTATAACTCGTATGTGCGCCAGATGGACGAGATTGCCGTTTTAAAATTTCAGGAAACTGCACCCTATATAAAAGCTGGTCGTGTGGGTGATATTGGATGTGCGGTAGGCTCGTGGATAAAGTTAGCGTGTAACGATGAGCGCTTACGCGAGTCTGACTTTTATGGAATTGAAGTTGCGCGCGCACTATTTGATATTTGTCAGCAACGCAAACACAACGGAGAGTTTAAAAATCCATTTGTATTTTTTTCACAACGCAATGCCGTTACAGGGTTGGTGTTTGATCGTAATTCTATGAATACCATCCACACCTCTTCGCTTACACATGAAATTGAATCGTATGGAAGTCGGGCAGATTTACTTTCATTCATTCAAAACCGGTACGATGAATTGGCACCTGGTGGTGTGTGGATTAATCGCGATGTGGTTGGCCCGGAAAACAAAGATCGCATCGTGTTAATGAAATTAACCGAAACCGATGGTCGTAATAACGACTTCGATAAAACATTCACCAAACGTGAAGACCTGGCAGCTTATCTTCAAGGTTTATCAACTTCAGCACGTTTTCAGCGCTTTGCCCTAGACTTCCGGAAAAAAGAAAAGTATACACTCAGCTACGAGCATGTTACTATCCAAGATGAAAATTACATTCGCTTGAGCTTGCGCGATGCCTGTGAGTTTATGAGTCGCAAGGATTATACCGACAACTGGGAAAGTGAAATGCACGAAACCTTTTGCTTCTGGGATTTTAATGAGTGGAAGCAACATTTAACCACTGTTGGCTTTCGCATTGCCGAACCATCGCAGGCTTATACCAACGAATGGATTGTTAAAAACCGCCTGTTAAATAAAGTAAGTTTGTTTACCGATGATGCTGCACGCAAGCCAATTGATTATCCGGTAACGAATATGCTGATGTTGGCGGTGAGGGAGTGAAGATGTTGCAGAATTTGTTTAATTTAAATTAATCATGAGGCTCAATTTCATACTATTCATACTTCTAATAGCTATTGCTTGTGAAAAAAGGGTAATAAAAATCATGTCCTATTACGAGAATGGACAGCCGGAATGGATTGCGGAGTTTCATTCAAGTTCTGATACTACTACTAAAGTAATTACTGGATATTATTCTGACGGCACGATGAAATGTGTTCGTAATCTGAAAAATGGAATTGAACATGGAGAGCAAATTGTGTATTTCCCAAACGGGAAAGTTGAAACGTTGTGTGTAAAAGACAATGGAATACAGTCAGGAATTTCGAAGGCGTTTTTTAAGAATGGAAAATTATTTGCGCAGGGAAATTACGCTAGTGGCTTAAGGGATGGGTCTTGGGAAATTTGGAAAACAAATGGGGACAAATTCATAAGAAATTACGTGCGAGATACTCTTCATGGCCAAACAAAAGAAATCAGGACTAATGGCTCCATAGTTTTCGGCCAATATGATAAGGGTAATGAGATTGGTGAGTGGATAACCAAATCAGCCGATAGCTTAATAACAATGATTACGACATATGAAAATGGAGTTTTACAGGGGAGTGTAAAAGAATTTTACCCTACGGGAGAGTTATATGTTAATGGTTATTTTCTAAATGGCAAGAAACATGGAGAATGGCTTGTCTATAATAAATCTGGAGTTATTGATACCATTGAGGTTTATCTGAATGACAAATTCATTGAATACAAATTCAAGTAACTGTTCCATTTTTCATTCTCTTATCCACAGATTGACTTGTTTTAAACTTCCTAAATTCACCTACAAACTACCCACCGCAATCGTTAGAAATTAATCTCTCTCACTCCGCTATGTAAAGGAATTGTTAAGTTCGAAACTATATCGATCGGTAATTCGTTGGGGTGAGTATGAAGATGGATAAGACGTTGTTGAGGAAATCGGGGAGCCGGGTTACAACTAAAATGAGCGAACAGGATTATGAAAAGCTTTCTGTTTTTATAATCAGTACACTTGAACAAGCCAGTGACGAAGGAGTTACGTTGCATGACCTTGTACAGGAAGCGCAAGAAAAATTTAATACCGACTTTCGGGGTAATGTGAGCTGGTATTTGCTGGAAGTTAAGTATGACCTCGAACTTCGAAAAATAATTACCAAAACACTCTCGGCCGAACGTGAGCAAATAATCAAACTGAACCCTGACGGTGATAAGAAGTGGTGGTTTAATTAGTGCTGGTGCGATGCTCGTGTTTTATTAGATAGCCAGGTTTTAAATACATTAACACTATAAAAACAAAAAGCCATCCAGGTTTGGATGGCTTTTGTACCTAAGGCCGGAATCCCCGCCTGACCGATGTCAGTCGGGCAGGGAACCGGTTGCCATCTCTCCAAAACATAGATATAGACATATTGGTCAAAAATAGTTGGTGAAAGTGGTATAACCGACAGGTAATCATAAGG
>DPSB01000120.1 GCA_003537495.1 Cytophagales bacterium
AGATAAGCTCTAACTTTCTGTTCGTTGGTGAAATCATTTTTTTCCAGGCACGGTTGAAGCAAAGAAGAAATTCCATAATAACGACCGGCATTAAATTCGTCATCGGCCTGAATCAGAATCTGCTCGCAGTCTACCTGTTGCGCCCAGGCTGACGAGCCCATAAAAAAACAAAAGAGAAACCACCAGCGCATCAAATTTTCTTAATTAAAAGGCTCTTACAAGTTGACTCGTGCGGGAATTCTTTTTCCTTACCCACGTAGCTGTCCCACTCTTCCTGTGTCATGTTGCGTTGCATCTTCGGGCAAATTTGTTCGGCCAAAATTCGGGTATCGGTAGGCCAGATACGCACTTCGCCATTATTGCAAGACGCAATCAAATAATTAGAGTCTGGTGTAAAGCCAATATCCCACACCGAACCGTTGTTGTTATCCATCACAATGGGTAGATCTTCTTCATGATCGATTACCCACATTTGTAATTTACTATCTAAACCAGCGCTGGCCAACAGCAACCCATCGGGACTAAACTTAAGATCGGAAATACCGGCTTTGTGGCCCGAGAGTTCTTTAACTTTGCTAGTAGATAAGTCAAGCAACTTCACTGTACCGCGTAAAACCTGATTTCGTTTTTCATTCATTACCTCAACACCAAGGGCAATCATGTTGCGTTGTGGATGCCAGGCCACAGACAAAATCCGGTTGGTCACTTTTATTGACTTTGTGGAATCGGCTGAACGCACTACGTTTTCATCCGTCCAGACTTCTTTGTACGTATTGGTTGCAAGATCAACCATTAATACTTTACCATTTACCGAAACCCCGACAAGGCGTTTGCCATCCGGACTAATGTCTATTGATTTCAACTCGTAAGGAAGTGTTACCAACTTACGGCTTAGCCCGTTGCCGGCATTTGTTAGCCGAAGGGTTTTATCAACGGATGAACTAATAAACCCGACATTATCCGGCAGGAATTTTATATCGGTAATCAGGCGCGTATGCCCCTCAACCTTCAAAGGCTTACTGCCTGAGGTAAGGCTAATTACTTCCAGGTAACTGGAGTCGCTGGCATTTACCAGATACTTATCGTCTTTACTTAGTGCGAGTACACGATTAGGGAAACCTTTGTTTTCATAAATGATTTGAGCTGGGTTTGCCTGATTTTTGTAATCGGCTTTATAAACCCGACCATCGTTACCCGTAGTATAAAAACCTGAACCTTGATTGGTAACCGCTACCGCATACATTCTGTTTTTGGAGTTACCCGGCATTTTAACAGCATTGTAGTTGTAGCCTTGCAGTTTTGCAATGGAATAGTACAAGCCGCGGAAGATGTAGGGATCGTATTGTTTGCCTTCATACTTGGTGTGGAACAAATAGGCTTGCATGGAAGTTAGCCCTGCAAGTTGGGCATCATCTATACCTTCTGATTTAGCCGCTAACGATTGAGCTTTATTTAACGCTAATTGTCTGAGTGCATTATTATAATTAAACACAGCAGTATCACGATTTTTACGGGCCTCATCGCGGGCTAATCGCGCACTATCGCGTTGTATAAATGCATCGTTCGCATTCTTTTCTGCAAGTATTGTTTGTCGTTCAGCTAAACTAACTGCAACCTGAAGGTCGTTTGTAAGCTTTACAAGTTCCCTATTTTTTGCAGCTAGTTGTTCTTCGCGAAGCTGAACTTCTTTAAGCGCATCCTCAGCCTTTTTTCGCTGTGTATTTGCCTCAATCGAAGCTTCTTCTGCAACTGCTTTACTTGCCAAAGCCTCGGCTCTCTGCCGCTCTGCTTCAATTCTCTGAAAGAATCCATATACAAAAAGACCTGTTGCTATCAGCAAAAACAAACCGAGAATAAGGTTTGTTGCTCTTGCCCTGCGCAACATTCTGCGCTGCAACATCTCCTGATTCTTTAGCTCGGCCTCATAGGTAATCCTGCTCGTATCCAGAAATACTACAGCACGCTCAAAAGCAATGTCGTATCGTTGCGCCCACTGGCGTGTTGGGTTTTGTTTTTTCTGCCAGTTAAGGGCAAGTTGCAAATCGGGTGGGCGCCACAAACTTGTTTTACCAATCTGGTACATGGCCGCAGCATCCGATACCCGCCTGTACATCTGGGCCGACTCATATTCTTCCTCCACCCAGGTGGATAGCCTCGTCCAGATACGCATTAAACTTTCGTGCGAAAGCTCAACCTGCGTGGTGGGTTTCAAATCCACCTGCATGCCGGGCATCAGGAACGAGCGGCCTGGTTTCCGAAACTGTTCAACCACAGTAATCACCTGATCATCCGTAGCTTGAGCCAACTCAGCTACATCCGAAATTCTGGCCGGTCTTCGCATTTCAAGACCTTCGTTATTTTTCTCTGTAAGCGCTTTGAACAGAATTTCGGCTATGTGTCTTTCCTGCGTATTTAATTCGTCAAAGGCTTCGTTCGCGTGAAGCGATAATGCCTGTCCTATTCTACCTACTGCATTATAGTGGCGAATGTCCATCGGCTCACCCGGCTCACGGTTCGCAACCCAATAATCCCATGTACGCATAAGCGCATGTTGCAGAATAGGAAGTTGATCCTGATTATCTCCAATATCAGAAAGTAAACGCTTAACCAAGCGCGGAGAAATTCTACCTCCACCAACGGCAACAGGCCCCTCAATAGCCATGCGCTTTTGTTCGCGCGCCATTTGTGGCACCAGATAATTACTGGTGTTGATCAGCTGTGTCAGACCCGGAAAAGCTGCGCATTCACCAATAAAGTCAGAGCGCATATTAATGGCCATGTAAACCGGAACCTCGCGCTGTGCTACTGCTTCCAGCATCAGGTTTACATAGGCAAGTGCTTCGTTTGCATGCTCTGCATCGGCATGTTTAAAGCGGAACAATTCTTCAAACTGATCAACCAGAAAGAAGATATTCTCGTGGGTATAAGCCTGAAGGTATTTAGATAGTTCAATCAATCCGTGCGAACTGTTTCGCAAAACGGAATTGATAATTGCCCTATGAATTCGTTTGTCTTCAAGTGCTATTCGGCCTTCATCAACTAAAAAGTTAACGGTTGCTTTCGCAATGTTTTCGATTGGTGAAATGCCCGGTCGGATGGTAATGATTTTCCAATGCGGCCCGGTCTCGGTCATGAATCCTCCATAGAGAACGGGGATAAGACCACAATTCATCAAGCTGGACTTACCACTGCCGGAGTAACCCATTATGGTTACCGATCTATGTTTGTGAAGCTTTAAGAGAATTTCGTCTA
>DPSB01000112.1 GCA_003537495.1 Cytophagales bacterium
TGAAATACAAACGCTTTAAGCCCACCCACATTAAAGGCGATTTGTTGGTGAAAAACCAGGTGGCTGTTTCGCGCAACATTACCATGAATACCATGGGTGGCGCGTTAACCCTAAATGGAATTGTAGATGCCAAAAACCCAAAGGCTATTGATGTAATCTCAACCTTTAAACTCGATGGTCAGCATGTAGATAGTATCTTCTATGTGTTTGAAAATTTTGATCAAACATTTATTCAGGACAAACACCTGAAAGGTCGCGCTTTCGCGAATGTAGATCTGGAAATGACATTGAATGAAAAACTAAATCTGATTGCACCTACACTCATTGCCGACATCAGTGTTACGATAAAAAATGGGGAGCTCAACAATTTTGAGCCTATGAAAAAGCTCAACAAATACTTAGACGATGAAGGGCTGAGCAAAATGCGCTTTGCCGATCTCAAGAATGAAATTCACATCGAAAAACAAACCATCTATTTACCGCAGATGGAAGTGAAGAGTAATGTTACCACCATTCAGGTAAGTGGCACCCACACGTTTGATCAACACATAGATTATCGGGTAGCGGCTCCGTTGCGCAACAAAAAGAAAATCGATCCGGACGAAGCTTTTGGTGCTATAGAAGAAGATGGTAGTGGCAAAGCAAAAATCTTTCTGAAAATTACTGGCACAACCGATGAGTACGATGTAAGTCTGGACAAAGATGCGGTGAAGAAAAAAATCTCCAGCGACTTAAAGAAAGAAGTGCAGGAGTTAAAAGATGCTTTCAAACTCAAGGGCCAGAAGAAGAAAAAAGAACTGGAGCTTACCGAAGAAGAGTTTGATTGGAACGATAACTAAATCGTTTTAGCCTTATTCCAATACACATCCATTTCGGCCAGCGTCATCTCACCCATTTTCTTACCATCCTTTGTCGATTCTGTTTCGAGGTATTGAAAGCGCTTGATGAATTTTTTATTGGTGCGCTCCAATGCTTCCTCCGGATCGATGTTGATAAATCGTGCATAGTTCACCAGAGAAAATAACAGATCACCAAACTCGGCCATTGCCTTTTCTTTGTTGATAGCCTCATTGGATTCTGCATTGAATTCAGATTTAAATTCCTCCATTTCTTCTTCAACCTTCTCCCAAACCTGCTCTTTCTTCTCCCAATCAAAACCAACACCCCGCGCTTTATCCTGAATGCGAATTGCCTTTACCAAAGCGGGCAACGATTTAGGCACGCCTTCCAACACCGATTTGTTACCTGTTCTTAGCTTTATCTTTTCCCAATTTTCTTTCACTGTTTTTTCATCCTCAGCAACGGTATCGCTATACACGTGCGGATGGCGCTCAATCAATTTATCGCAAATGGAGTTTAACACATCGGCTATATCAAATACTTTTTGCTCCGCAGCAATGCGCGCATAAAAAACATTGTGCAGCATTAAATCGCCTAACTCTTTTTTTACTTCCGTGAGATTCCCTTCCAGAATTGCATCGGATAACTCGTAGGTTTCTTCAATAGTTAAATGCCGGAGCGATTCCAGTGTTTGCTTTTTATCCCACGGGCAGTTTTCGCGTAGTTCGTCCATTACCGTTAGTAGGCGGTCGAAAGCTTTTAGTTTGGCTTCACGGTTTAAATCGGGTGCAGAAAGTGGTGTTTTTTTCATGTATCTGAAACTTAACTATACGAGTTAACTGTTGTACTTTTACGACTACAAAAGTCGGTATTCGTTAAATCAAAACCGCAGTACAATGGCTATCTTTCTCTTAACACTCGGAATCTTTGCCCTTTTCTTTATTCTGATGTCGGTACGTTTATTATTTGTAAAGAATGGTGAATTCCGGGGTACGTGCGCTACTCAAAGTCCATTCCTGGCCAAAGAAGGAATTACCTGCGGTTATTGCGGTAAAGTTGTGGGCGCAGGCGATGCCTGTGGTGATCCTGAAAAAGAAAAAGCAGAAGCTATTGCCAAAATGCCTGGGATAAGGAAATCTAAATGAAAAAAGCTGAATTAATTGCGCTCAAGGATAAAAAGGAAAAGCAGCAACTAAGCTTCCTCGAATTAACACCCCCAGAAAGGTTGGAGTACCTGATCCATCTGATTAAACTAACAAATCACTTTAATCGGAAAATTCACACTCCAGTCAAGTCGCAGGTAACTGTATTAATCAGAAAACAGGATGTATCTGTTTGATCACGAAGTTCAACAGTTTTTGGAAATCCTAAACAAGCGAAGTGTAGAATATCTTGTTGTAGGTGGTTTTGCAGTTAATTATCACGGTTACATTCGTACAACGGGCGACCTAGACTTGTGGTGGAATCCTACTAAAGAAAATTTCATTCGACTCTTGGATGCTATCCGTGATTTCGGTTTTGATTGTTCAGACATTGAGCCACTCAAGAAATATGATTCTGTTAAAAGTTTAATACGACTTCCACTTCGCGATAATTTCGACATTGAACTTTTGTCATTAATTGATGGCAAATTTTCGTTTCAAGAAGCTTATGAGGCATCCGATCAAACCTCTATTAAAAATATTCCCGTTCGGATAATTGACTATCCACACCTGATAAAAAACAAGTTAGGAGCACACCGCCCTAAGGATCTTCACGACATTGCTGAGCTGGAGAAAATCAGGCAAATCGTTCAATCAAAAAAGAGAAAATAAGAAATCAGTTCTGTAAAGTTTAATTTTCTATTGCTAAAAATTATAAATCGTGACTCTAATCAAATCTATTTCTGGCATTCGCGGTACCATTGGTGGTAAGCCTAGTGAAGCCTTAACTCCTGTTGATGTTGTAAAATTTGCAGCGGCCTTCGGCACGTGGGCAAAGGCGCGTGGTGCAAAAAAAATAATTATTGGGCGCGATGCGCGGCCTTCCGGTGAAATGGTGAGCCAATTGGTTGCCTCTACTTTGCAGGGCTTAGGCTTGCACGTTATCGACCTTGGCCTTTCTACAACACCCACAGTTGAAATTGCCGTGCCGCTTGAAAAAGCCGGAGGCGGAATTATCCTTACTGCCAGCCATAACCCAGTACAATGGAATGCGCTTAAACTGCTAAACGAAAATGGTGAGTTTATTTCTGCCGAAGATGGAGCCGAAGTACTGCAACTTGCCCAGAAAGATAATTTCAACTTTGCTGCTGTTGCCGAGTTGGGAAGCTATTCGCAAAACGATAGCTATATTCAAAAACATATTAATCTTATTTTAAAGCATAAGCTGGTAGATAAGCGTGCAATTCAAAATGCAAAATTTAAAATTGCTGTTGATGCCGTTAATTCAACCGGTGGCATTGCCGTGCCGCTGTTGCTGAAAGCCATGGGCGTTAAAAAAATTGTTCCCTTGTATTGCGAACCCAATGGTAAGTTTCCGCACAATCCTGAGCCTTTGCCAGAACATCTTAAAAAGATTACGGCAGTCGTTAAAAAAGAAAAATGTCACTTGGGAATTGTGGTCGATCCCGATGTAGATCGTTTAGCCTTGATCCAGGAAGATGGCAAACCGTTTGGTGAAGAATACACCTTAGTGGCTGTGGCCGATTACATCCTGAAAAAGAAAAAGGGCAATACGGTTTCAAATCTTTCATCCACGCGGGCTTTGCGCGATGTTACCGAACAAGCTGGTAGCCAGTATCATGCTGCAGCCGTAGGCGAAGTAAACGTGGTGAACAAAATGAAAGCTGTAAAAGCAGTTATTGGTGGCGAAGGCAATGGTGGAGTTATTGTTCCGGATTTTCATTATGGCCGCGATGCGCTGATGGGTATTGCTTTGTTCTTAAGTCATTTGGCTAAATCAAAACTTAAAGCTTCAGAACTACGCAAAAGTTACCCGGCTTACTTCATCTCTAAAAATAAAATTGAACTTACTCCACAAATTAATGTGGACCAGGTGCTGGAAAAAGTAAAAGCGAAATACGCCCGTGAAAACATCAACACCAGTGATGGTGTAAAAATCGACTTCGAAAAAGAAAAGGAATGGGTACACCTGCGTAAGAGCAATACCGAACCCATTATCCGCATTTATGCCGAATCGCAAAACGAGAAGAAGGCGGCTGAGTTAGCACAACGAATCATATCAGACATTCAGGAAATTATTCAATAATTTTGTGCTATGCGAGTTTACCTAGACAATGCTGCCACTACCCCGCTCGACCCCGAGGTATTTGAGGCCATGAAACCCTTCATGCTGGAAGATTTTGGAAATCCTTCGTCCACACACGCCCACGGCCGCAAGGTTCGGGCTGCTATTGAATCAGCAAGAAAGAAAATTGCCGAGTTGCTAAACTGCACTCCAGGCGAGATCATTTTTACATCCGGTGGTACCGAAGCCGATAATGCCATTATTCGCTGTGCGGTTGAAACGTATGGTATCAAACATGCTATCTCAACACCTATCGAGCATCATGCTGTAACCCACACGCTCGAAACATTAGAAAAACAAGGCCTCGTTGAATTGCATTTTGTAAAGTTGGATTCAAACGGCAGTGTGGACTTACAACACCTCGAAGAATTATTGAAGGCACATCCCAATGCATTAGTGTCGTTGATGCATGCCAATAATGAAATTGGCAACTTGTTGAGCCTGGAAGCAGTTGGCAATTTGTGCGAACAATACGGAGCTTACTTTCACTCCGATACCGTACAAACCATGGGGCACTATCGGCATGATATGAAGAAACTGAAAGTGCATGGCATAACAGCCGCAGCGCATAAGTTTCACGGTCCGAAAGGCGTGGGCTTTATGTACATCAACAAAGACAAAAAGATTAAGCAATTGATACACGGTGGTGCACAGGAACGCAACATGCGCGGTGGTACTGAAAACGTATATGGCATTATTGGTTTAGCCAAAGCACTTGAAATCTGCTACCGCGAAATGGAGGAGCACGAAACGCACATCACTTCGCTTAAAAAGGCGATGATTGAAAAGTTAACGGCAACGGTACCGGGCATTACGTTTCATGGTAACTCTGGCGACTTAACTAAAAGTTTGTACACTGTACTGAATGTAAGCCTGCCTGAAAGCGATGAAAACGAAATGTTGTTGTTTAATCTCGACATGGCTGGAATTTCCGCATCGGGCGGAAGCGCCTGCTCCAGCGGGGCGAGTACCGGCTCGCATGTATTGGGTGCTATCTATCCTAATTCAAAACGAGGCGCAGTGCGGTTTTCATTCAGCAAATACAATAAACCCGAGGAGATTGATTTTGTGGTGAATAAAGTGGCTGAGATTTATGGGGTAGTCAATTTGGCCTAATGGAAACATCGATATTGATTGCTATTATATCGCCAATACTCATTACTATTGGCGGTCTATTAACTTGGATTCTCAAAGCCAAACGAGAAGAGTTATTAGCTCAGGAAGAAAAGACAAGACAATTTAGAATTAATACATATGAAACGCTTTTAGAGCCGTATTATGGAGTCTTTACTTTCAACTTGC
>DPSB01000097.1 GCA_003537495.1 Cytophagales bacterium
CCTTTTTCAACTCTGATATAATCGATCCGTTAGTGGTATTTTTAGATAACAATCTGATAAGGTGGACTAGGCAGTAGCTTTTAGATTGCAATGAAGGAATAAGATAAACTTCACTTTTAATAAAATCAACAAGTGGTTTTTCAAATTGTGTGTCTCTTTCTGAGTTGTTTTGAATCAAAATTCGTATTGCCTCATTTTTAAAGTCCTTTGACTCAATTTTAGAATGAATAGATTTTAATACCCCTAGTTCATAGTGCTTTGATTTATCAGCGATGTATCCAATCCAGCATCTTAGAAGCAGACCATCCCTACGATAAATAGTATTGGCGTTCAAGCTTACTTCAATCGCGAAGATTGGGTCATATGATGCCACGATTTCAATCGCGTCTTTTAGATTGTGATAGTGGTATGCCGTCTTATTACATATTTCAGATATTAAATTCTTTACTGTTGACTTTAATGTGTCTTTGAGGTAATGGTGTGATTTGATTAAAGGGACTTTTAAACTACTAAGGTGTTTACTTAACAATGCAATACACTCCAATTTAGTGACGAGGTCAGGGACGTCATTTACATTTTTATGTAGCTCAAAGAATAGGCCCAATGCTTCATTATAGTTATAATTAATCTTTGCCTCAAATAGGTTTAGAATGAACTGAAAATACTCAAGGTTTGAACCAAACTTCTTTGCTTCTTCTTTGAAAGTAAGTAGCACTACGATCATTTTCTCGGTCGCATCATGATCTTTGATGTTAGATAATGGAGTCGAAATGTCTCTTAGTAAAGAAACTCTGCTAAATTCTTTCGAAGAAAATTCTACAAGTTGAGAAATTAAGTATGAGAGAACATCTTTTAGACCATTGTCCTGTGAATTGCCACTTATCCATATTCGAAGGAACATAATTCTATCTCGCGCATCACTAAGCTTTTTTGCTTCTTTTAAAATGTCATCTGATGTGTATTTACCAAATAGATATGTAAGTGAATTACCAATTTCTCTGATTTTGGGATCATGAATAAGCGATGTGACATTCTGAGGGTCTACGTTGTCTTTTGCTTCGATTGCATTAAGGGTTAGTTTCGCTAATACCCAGTCATTAATATTTGTTTCGTTTTTACCGGAGGAATGTTTAATTAAGTCTAGTGCTAAATTTGGCATTGAATAAAATAGGTCGGAAGCGATATCAACAGCTTTATCTCCGAGATTAACCAAATCGACTATTGAATACAGTTGTTTTATTTGCTCTATTAGAGCCTCCTCAATTATGTCGCCTTTTCGTCTCTTTACTTTGGCAATTTTAGATAGGAATCTTAGCCGGTCTTCCTTGAGTAAAGCGCTGTTGGCTAAAGAAACGGCGTTATCATAATCGCCTAACTCTATCCTTGCCTCTAATTCACTGTCCCAAATATGAAGACCTTCAATATTTTCTATTAGGGATCCATGCAACGAGAAATTAAGAAGTTTCAAGTCATTTTCAGTTTTTTTTGCGGCATTATAGCCCGTTGAAATTAAGCTCTGGACAACAGAGATGGACTGAGACGATTTTATAACTTTGGGGAAGTAATCTTCACTTAAAAGCTGGATGAGAGAATCATAGTCCTTTTCTTGGGAGTAATATTTAGGTAGCTGTATTAGTGATTCAGCCTCGTCCTTTCTGTTCAGATAGTAATTTATGTTTTGTTTGTGTACTTGATGTTTTGATGCAGCATACTTTTTACTAAAAAACCTCTTACTACCTATTGAATTGAACACAATTTCATCCTTATTATTAATATATATGAAAGAAAGTTTTGAAAGGCTAGAGCGAATTTTTTGTATGTCAACATTTAGAACTCTTGAAATCTTATCTACAGAATAGAGACTCTCATCAAGAGATATAAACTTTGTTATCTCTTCTGATATTGAGTCTTTTAGTTGAATCAAATGTACCCAGTCGAGTTCATGGATATCTTCTAGCTGTTCTAACTCATCCAGAAATTTGTCAATAGTAATATCTCTTCCTTTTAACGCTCGTTTTATTGATTGGAGCCTTCCTGGAACACCCCTATTGGCTGCTTGCCAAAGTTGCTTTACTTCAATCGCATTAATGTTGATATTTAGGTCATCGAAATATTTTTTTGTTTCCTCCGTGCTAAATGATGGTAAATGAAAATTGGTAGAAATGACATTGGGCAATTTCCCTAAACATCTCTTTATTGTGTCCTCTTTACCTGATAGAATAGTTTTGAAACCACTTTCTCCTATAGGGAGTATACCAAGAATATTTTTAATACTCCTTTCATCCTGAATATGCTCGAGGCCGTCTATAAGAAATATTAAATCCAAATTTCTTCTCTTTCTGTCCCTAATAAGGGTAAAGAACATATCTCTATATTTATCTAAATCAACCTGTGGATATTCGGTGAACTCCTTTCCGTTAATTAACCAATGGAGTTGATAAAATAGGTCATTTAGAAGCAGATCGTTTGATGAGTATATTTCCTTAAAAGGATTTAGAAAACTTGAGATTACTTTGTCTTTATTTTTCTGAGCGAATTGCTTAAGAATTGATGTCTTGCCAATTCCTTCCTCACCATTTAGGATAACTAGATTTATGTCAGACTCGAACAATTTTTCAATAGTAGAAATAACATTTTCCCTTAGAATCTCTGATTCCAAATCTTGGGGAAAGTTGAGACTGAAATAGTTTAAGTTTACTAACCTCGGCTGGGTATTGTCCATTTTTATAAAGTTTGCAATAAGGTAGCGTCTGTTGTATGCTTAGTTTAATTCTTTTTATCTCGTCAATTGAAATTTTATTCGGAGATGATTGCCATTTGTAAAAAACAAATTAACAGCCTACCCACCTTCCAATTAAGTAAAGTGTGATGGGCTTAGGGGAAAGTTAGACCGTTTAACGGAAATATAAAAACCCAAACTTAATTTTAGTCTGTCCTTGACTTGGATTTGGCTTTTGCCATTTTTTTTGGTCGTGAAAGGGATGTAAGTCCAACTCTTTGTAAGCCCCCCAACAAAATTTCTTTATTTCCGTTTCACGAGTTTCGGTTGTTTGTTTAGATGCCTCCACTTAATTGATGATCTTGTTACATTTACTCCTATTGTATTTTAGCCTTGCCCATAACGCATGTATATAAAACGTGCCGGCACACCAAAATAATAGATCATCATTAACCGCAACAATATGCTTCATATACTTTGTTGGCCGCATGCATTCATTCTCACACTAAATCGTTTCTGTCCAGTTTGCAAAATGATTTAATGTCGAAGTGGTTTTTAATATTACTCTTATCAATTGCGAATCGATAACTTATTCTGTCCGAAATTCTTAATGCATCGGGGTTAACAAGTATTATCTTAACCTGTGAGGTTGATTTTGTCAACACAGTTCTTAAAACGCTTGAAAAATATAAATCCGCGTCTGGAAATGAGTACCCTATAAACACAATAGCCTTTGCCTCATTCATCTGTTTTTCCATTGCCTGCCAGATAGTCCTGATGTTCTGGTTTGAATTAAGATAACCACTTGTCTGTCCATCATCCATTCCATTGATTCCTATAAATTTCAAATGAGTCGGAGCTACAATTATTGGTGAATTGCAATTGTTATTGACCTTTATGGACTTATCAGCTTTTGTGTCCCAATTAATTGAGCCA
>DPSB01000365.1 GCA_003537495.1 Cytophagales bacterium
AACGGGCGATGTATTGGAACCCGACAATCAGGTGGCGGCAATTGGTTCGGGTGCCATGTATGCGCAATCAGCTGCGTTGGCTTTAAAGAAACATGCGCCACAGCTTACAGCCGAAGAAATGGTGCGCGAAAGCCTGAACATCGCGGCTGATATTTGTATTTACACCAATCACAATCTGGTGATCGAAAAAATCTGAGAAGGACTTAGTTAATTTTCTTTCCTTCCATCTGCGCCCCGTTTTGAAATAGGATAAGTTTCTCTACCTGATCATTTGCATTGCGGATAAATTCAATTTTAGCGGGCACTACTTTCAAATAAAATTTTGATTCAGACTCTGCATAGATACTGAGCTTAGGTTGTCCGTTTGCCTGAATACTAAGCCCATCAGCACTTTGTGTTACGGCTATAGAAAATGTGGGAGCAATTTCATACACGCCTACATAAGTTTTTAGAATGGATTCATCCACCGCTACAATTTGCTTCAGTTCTTTTAAAGAAAGTTGGTCGTTCAGTAAATGAAACCCGAGGTCATCGGCTCCAGTAGTTGAGTTGGTAAGAATTATTACGGCTTTGTTTTTCGTTTTATCAAAACCGGCAAACGAACGAAAGCCACCGGTGCCCCCATTATGCCAGATCAGATTTTCATACCGAATGTGCCAGCCATATCCAATCTTCATACCTCCGGCATTAGCCCGGCTTTGATGCGTTAATGTAAATGCCTTGGCTAACGGATTCGTTTTATCCAACTGTGCTACGAGAAACTTCATCATGTCTTCTGCATTCGAAACAATACCACCCGCTCCGGTTAGTACACTTTGATCGTCCCAGGTCCATGCTTTCATTGCAAGTTTATCGGCATAACCTGATGCCAGATGCTTTTCTTTTCGTTGGCCACCAATAAACGTTTTATTCATTCCCAATGGTTTGCAAATCATTTGTTGCAGGGCATCGCTATATGATTTTTCGTCAATACGGGTTACTATATAGCCGAGTAGTCCCATGCCAAGATTGGAGTATTCATATTCACTGCCGGGGTCGCGCGTAAGTTCATAATTACTTAAAAAATAACTTAACTCTGCTTCCTGGTAATCAATGTACGGATTCATTGGATCCTTAGGTTGAAAATTTAAAGGCATTCGTGGAAGACCTGAGTGCGCAGTGGCAAGATGCTCGATTGTAATGGCCTTTCCGTTGCGTTCGGGCAACACCATTTTGGAAGGTAAATATTTTTGTGCAGTTGCATCAAAACTTATTTTCTGTTCCAGGCTAAGCATGGCCGCCATGCTGGTAGTAAAAGTTTTTGTGATAGAACCTATTTCAAAAAGCGTTATGCTGGTTACGGGCTCTTTACTTTCCAGATTGGCTACTCCATAACTGTAATACTGAGTTTTTCCGTTTTCATAAATTCCAACAACAATTCCGGGAGTTTCTCCGAATGTTACACGAGCTTTGATTTTCTCCTCAACCGTTTGGGCGGATAGGGTAGAGCAGACAAACAGGAACAGGATGATACGCATGTGTTACGAGTTTTCAGTTTCAGAATTTTTGGATTCATTTTTTTCTACTGGCACATCTTCAATTAAAATTACAAAAGGCTTGAGGTGGCGCGTGTGCGATAGAATAACTTTAATTACACCAAGCGAGGGTATAGCCAGAATCATTCCTGCAATGCCCAGAATTTTTCCACCAATCAACAAGGCTACAATCGCAGCCAAGGCATTGATACTCACTTTCGAGCCGGTAATGCGTGGCGTAATAAAATTGCCTTCAAGAAACTGAACAATTGAAAAAATAGTAACCACACCCACAGCGTACCACAAACTGTCTTTGGTTAACAAAGCCATCAGCACAGGTAATGTTGCGCCAATAAAAATTCCGACATACGGTATAATCGTTAATATCCCTGAAAGTACTCCAAAGAATATGGCATGATCAATTCCCAGAATAAGTAAACCAACACTGTTAAGAACGGCAATGATGGCGGTTACTAAAAGCAAACCTGAAATATAACCTTGTATTACACCTTCTACTTCACCTTTCCAGGTAATCTCTTCTTCACCCGCTAAAAACGCCAGCACAAATGCTTTGAATTTATCACGATAAATCAGAAACAGAAAAACATAAATGGGAACCTGAATCAGCAGTGAGATAATATTGGTGGTGGCTGTAAATAAATCAGTAGCATAACTTCCCAGATTGGCCAGACTATTTTTCAGTAATTGATTCTGTTCGCGCGCACTCATATCAAACGTATCTTGCAAAGCCGAGCTAACCTGATCTACCAACGTGTTAAACTTTAATTCCAGATTTGGTAAGTCTTTAACAAGCGAACTCATTTGATTAACTGTTATCCATGCCAGCGCTGTGAAAATCAAAAATGCGCACACCAAAGTCAGCAGTATTGCCAATACGGGCGACATCTTTTTTTCAAGGCGTTTGATAGCGGGCAAGAGCACAATCGCAAAAATTCCTGAGATCAATATTGGAATTACAATGTCTCGGGCCAGAATGGTAGCCGTAATAATCAAGGCTAGTACAATCAGCAGTTTAAAAGTGTAATCCAGCCGGTCTAATTTGGGATGATCTGATTTCATAAAAATTAAGCTTGGTCTATAGCCCGCAAAATTGTTTCGCAGGCTTTTTTAATTTCAGATTCAGTTATGGTAAG
>DPSB01000543.1 GCA_003537495.1 Cytophagales bacterium
GACTGAGCATAATTCCGGCAATCGATCAACGGTAATTCCGGCATAATCCAATGCCTGTCCTTCCCACTTCATGGTGTGAATGTTCAATAAACCAGTAGCCGAAGCCAGGCTGTAATCAATCACATACTCGCCCGTAAGTTGTTGTAAAATGTAACTCTTAAGCGTGAGGAACTTGTGCGTTTGAGCAAACCGCTCCGGATCATTTTTTTTAAGCCATAAAATTTTTAGCAAGGGCGACATGGGGTGAATGGGTGTGCCCGTAGCTTCATAAAGTTTTTTACCCAACTGCGAGTTTTTCAAATCCAGTGCTTCCTTCTTCCCACGGTTATCAGCCCACGTAATTACATTGCCCAGCGGAGCACCGTGTGCATCTACGGCAAGCAAACTATGCATGGAAGCGATAAAACAGATAGACTTTACTTTATACTTTTTAGGATGGATGTTCTCAATCAGAAAATTTTTGAGGACATATAGCATCGTAATAAAAATTTGTTCCGGATCCTGTTCGCTATAGTCAGGTTCGCTGTGGAAGGTAGGGTACGAGGCCTTGGTGGAATTAATTACATTGCCCTTCAGGTCAAATGCAAAAAGTCGCACGCCATTAGTTCCGAGTTCAATTGTGATGATGCATTCCATACATTAATCTTTTAAAGAGTCTCGCTTTCTGAATTCACCAGGTGTATACCCTGTTAATTTTTTAAATGTGGTCGAAAAATGTTGCGAAGAGTAAAAGCCGGTATCTAAAGCAATGGCTGTTACTTTCACATTATCTCTGCGTAATAGTTTTATAGCTTCTGATATTCTGATATTGATTAAATAGTTAAGGGGCGAAAATCCTGTATAACTTTTTACACGTTCAGTAAAGGCAGTTGTACCCAACCCCACCAATGCGGCCATTTCTTCAACTGTCCATTGATGCGCCAGATTTTTTCGTAGTGCCTGTTCCAGTTTAATGAAAGCCTGCGGGAAGTCGCGTTGTAAATTATTCTGCAATGTTGATTGACGCGCAATTAAAATCAGCAGTTCGTCCATCAATTGATTGACGCGCGTTGTATATCCGATCTGCTGCTGAAAAAGTTCAGTTTGGATAAGTTGTAAAATGGAAAGTATTGGCTTCATTTTTACCAGCACTGGTGTTTGGCTTAGGTGTAAGATCCTGCCGATGGTTAACCTCTCCCGTTCTGATAATCCACTCCACTTACCCAGCACCATTTGCATATTGCTTTCAATGCGATCTACTTTAATGTGTATCCAGAAAAGCGTACCGATGTCCAGAAAATCATTTTCGCCCTGAAACGTTTGGCCAGGAAGTATTACGGCTACATCGCCTGGGTATAAAATGGTGTGCCGATCTTGTATAACCCACTCAAACTTTCCTTCCATTACATAATAAATCCTAATACAATCAGAAGTAGTGAGGCTCAGAGAGTTTAACTGAATGGTGTTGTTCTTTCTGATCGCAAATTCAAGAATGTGCGGAAATCCCGACAGTTCTTTGGATTGAGAATGGTGTAGAAAAAACTGATTCATTTAGAACTAACCGCGATTATTAAAAGCCAATATATTATTCAACCAGAGCAAAACTGGAGAAAACAATTGTAACCGCAAGATGTGAAATCGCTGTTTCTATCGAAACCGCAATCGTGTGCAAAATTCACCGCTGGGCATATTTGGAAGTTGTTCGCTATTAAACTTGGAACCTTGCTATCGCTTAAGAGGGGTTCGGGCCAAATGATCTGACCCCTTTTTGTAGAAACAGACCCAATTAAACCCTTTAATAAAATGAGAAAATGCTACTTGCTTTTTTTGACATGCATACTGCTAACGGTATGCAGCCATACGCAAGTCTCCGCGCGAGATAACCGTATGTTTGGTTACGAAGCGTTGCTCGATCAGCAGCAACAAATTCGTGGTAAAGTTACCGATGAGAATGGTTCCGATTTTCCGGGCGTTAACGTGGTGATAAAAGGAACCACGAATGGAACCGTAACCAGTACCGATGGTACCTATATTCTGGATGTGGCCTCTGGTGCAACTACCCTTGTATTTTCCTTTGTAGGCTACGCTACGCAAGAAGTGGCGATCAACGGGCAAACCAACATTAACATTTCATTAGCACCCGATGTACGCTCACTCGATGAAATTGTTGTAACGGCACTTGGCGTTCAGAAAGAATCCAAGAAGTTAGGATATTCTGCCACAGCTGTGAAAACAGATGATTTGGCATTGCAACGAACTACAAATGTGATGGAATCATTGGTAGGTAAAGTGGCCGGCTTAAATATCACACCACCGGCAGCAGGTGCAGGTAGTAGCACGCAAATCCGGTTGCGAGGTCAGGCATCCTTTGCCGGAAATAATAACTCGCCATTATTTGTGATCAATGGCTTACCCATAGATCAGGATGCACGAGGCACTAATGGTGCCGGTCAGGTGGCTCAACGCGACCGGGGTGATAATCTTCAAAATATAAACCCGGATGACATTGAAAGTATGACCGTTTTGAAAGGTGCTACCGCAGCTGCACTTTATGGTTCAAGGGCGGCTAATGGTGCTATTATTATAACCACCAAATCAGGTTCTAAAAATCAAGGCATTGGTGTGGACTATACAACCAGTTATACTTTTTCTCAAGCGCTTAATTTTATGGGTGAAATTCTCCAGACAGAATATGGTGCTGGAAGATTTGGAGTCAGACCAATTGACCAAGGTCAGGCCAGAGACCTTAGTCATTTTAGCTGGGGTGAAAGATTAGATGGTGTACCAACAATAAACTTTGATGGTGAGCTCAGGCCTTACTCAGCCCATCCAAACCGGTTGTTTGAGTTTTTACGAACAGGAACAAACTTTACGAATACCATAGGTTTATCCGGTGGTGGTGCGAATGGAAGTTTCCGGGCATCATTCTCCAATACTGATGCGAAAGGTATTGTACCAAACAATGAGTATAAGAAGAAGATTTTAAATGTGGGGATCAACCATAACATTACCCAAAGATTAAAGTTGATGATGAATATCAACTATGCGGTGGAGGCAAACATTAACCCACCTGCAATTGGTACACAAGGTGATGGGCCGGTAAACTTCTTTACAAGACTTTCCATGTCTACACCACTGGAAGCCTACAGGAAAAATGCTATCGACCCAGCTACTGGTGCAGAGTATAAGACCAGCGACTTTTTGGGAACCGTTAACAATCCGTATTACCCCATTCAAAAAGGTCAATTCTTTAATGACGATAGAAAACGTTTACTCGGAACAGCCACCCTTAGGTATGATCTAACTGATTGGCTTTATGTGCAAGGAAGGTATAACTATGATTACGGAACAAATTTTATGGAGTGGAATGAAGTGAACGGAAAAGGAGCAACTACACTGTTTGAAGGAACCACCGGCTTTTATCGTGGTCGTTACGACATTGAACAAAGTGAATCAACCGACATTAATGCGGATTTCTTAATTGGTGGCAATAAAGAGTTTGGAAAGTTTTCGGTAGATGCAGCCTTTGGTGGAAACACCTTTCGAACCCAGTGGCATAGAAACGCACAGTTTGCCCGACTTTTTGTTGTACCCGATCTATATTCTATTAAAAACGGAACTGCGTGGGGAACTAACGATGCAAACTTTCAACCTTATCAGTATAGCAGAAGTAGAACCAACTCGCTTTATGGCTGGGCTGAGTTTGGCTATAATGGATTTTTATACTTGAATGTAACCGCAAGGGAAGACTGGTTTTCAGTATTGAATCCCCAAGATAATAGTGAGTTTTATCCTTCTGTATCCGGTAGCTTTATTTTCTCTGAGTTATTACCCAATCAGGAATGGTTATCCTATGGAAAATTGAGAACATCCTGGGCTCAAGTAGGAAGTGCAAATGGTGTGCGTCCTTATGAAGGTCAGTTGACTTATTCCATCAATCCGCAGTTTAACGGGCAAACAAGCTCAGGAATTAGTGGAAATCTGGCACCCAACCCTTTATTAACGCCATTTAAGGTTACTGAAAAAGAGATAGGTCTGGAGTTACGATTATTCAATAACAAGGTTCTGTTCGATGTATCAGCATTTGATAAAGTAACAACTGAACAGATAATGGATTTGAATATCTCCAACACATCAGGTTATACTACATCTAAGCGAAATATCGGATCTCTGAAAAATAGTGGCTTAGAGACATTGATTGAAGTTACACCTTTTAAGAAAGGTAATTTCACGTGGACAACTTCCTGGAATAATACATTCCTGGCTACAAAAGTACTGGATGTAGGTAACACAAGTGGTACTTTCCTGGTGTTACGCTTTAACGATACCGGAAATGAATTCCTGGGTGAATTGAGATACACTGAAGGCATGGCTATGAATCAGTTGTATGTTCGTTCATATCGTAGAAATGCCAGCGGTCAAATTGTGGTTGATAATAACGGACGCCTATTGGAGACCAATAGTGCTACTCCTGGAGCAGAAAATACAAATGGGTATCTTCCAATTGGCAGTTCTATACCTAAGCACACAGGTGGTTGGAATAACACGTTTACTTATAAAAATCTTTCCTTGGGCGTCTTCATTGATTATAAGTTTGGTGGCATGGTAATGTCATCCACACTTTTGAATTTGACTCGTCAGGGACATTCCAAGCTATCGTTGGAAGGACGTAGAGAAGGAGAGGCTGGAATGACATTCCCGGCAGTATATGAAAGCACAGGGCTTCCTAATACTACCGTAGTTACAGACTTACAAAGCTTTTATGCGGATTATCGGAATAAGCAGATTGGAGATCCATTCATTTTCAAATCTGATTTTGTTAAGCTGAGAAATATTTCAGTTTCCTATAATTTCACCAGCTTGTTGCAGAGCGCTCCTGCTATGAAATTTGTGAAAGGATTAACACTGACTGCTTCTTGTCGTAACGTGGCCATCTTGCATAAGGTTCTTCCAGGCCTCGATCCGGAAGCCGTTCAATCTTCTGGAGACTACAGGGCAGGCTATGAAAATGCATCGCTGCCTACTACCCGCAATTACAATTTCAGTTTAAATGTTAGATTCTAAAATTATGAAACAAGTTAAACCATACATCCTTGCCTTAGCAGTAACGCTGTTGGCTGTAGCATGCGATAAGGATTTTGTAGAAATTAATACAAATCCGTATGCGGTAACAAGTTCAGATCCGGCATTGCTTTTTGCTGGAGCGCAACGTACTCACTTGGGCAACTGGAACTCCGAACATACGATCGTGCAGCATTTTGTTAGTCCATATAACGATGGTGCTACAGTTGGTGTTAATTTTAATGCCGATATAGATTTGAATAATGTTCCGAAATGGAATCAGTCATACCCGACAGCCCTTCGAAGCATGATACAGGCTCTAAACATCTTAGGTAATACGACTGATCGTGTAAACTTAAAAAGTATGATTCGTATCTGGAAAGCTCAAACATTC